>DATDHA010000215.1:0-6474 GCA_036521815.1 Alphaproteobacteria bacterium
ATCGCGCGTTTCGTGCGAAGATTGCGCACTCGTGCATGAACCTGGCGCATAGAACTGGCGCGCAGTAAGGGGGAAAAATGTCCGATACCGTGCTCTCGGCCCGAGAGGGACCGATCGCCACCGTCACCCTGAACCGCCCGACCGCACTCAACGCGCTCGACGGCGAAATGCTCGATGCGCTTCAGGAGACCTTCACCCGCCTCGAGGCGGACCCCGGCGTGCGTGCGGTCATCGTCCGTGGCGCCGGCGAGCATTTCATGGCGGGCGGGGACATCAAGTTCTTCCATCAGAATCTCGATCTTCCGCCGGCGGAGCGGCGGCGGCGCTACGAACTCTTTGTCCAGAGGATTCATCCAACCGTGACCGCGATCCGCCGCATGCGCGCACCGGTGATCGCGAGCGTGAGGGGGGCCGCCGCGGGGTTCGGATTGAGCCTCGTGATGGCGTGCGACCTCGCCCTTGCGTCGGAGGACGCCTACTTCACCCTGGCCTATAGCCTGATCGGCACGAGCCCCGATGGCTCCGGCACCTATCATCTGCCGCGCACCGTGGGCATGAAGCGGGCGATGGAAATCGCCCTTCTGGCCGACCGTTTCGACGCCAAGAGAGCACTCGAACTCGGTCTCATCAATCGCGTGGTGCCCGCAGCCGAGCTCGACGCCGCGACGGCGGCACTTGCTGGGCGGATCGCGGCCGGCCCGACGCACGCATATGGTGCGACCAAGCGTCTTCTCAACCGCTCGCTCGCGAGCACGCTCGAAGCCCAGCTCCAGGCCGAGGCGGAGAGCTTCGCCGCGTGTTCGGCGACCGAGGATTTCAAGGAAGGCGTCCGCGCCTTCGTCGAAAAGCGGCAACCACGTTTTAAGGGCGAATAGCGGGGGACGACATGGCCAGCCTCAAGGGGAAGACGCTTTTCATTTCGGGCGGAAGCCGCGGCATCGGGCTCGAGATCGCACTGCGGGCCGCCGCCGACGGCGCCAATATCGCGATCGCCGCCAAGACGGCCGAGCCGCATCCGAAGCTTCCCGGCACCATCCATACCGCGGCCAAGGAAATCGAGGCCGCGGGCGGGCAGTGCCTGCCGCTTCAGGTCGATATCCGCGACGAGGACCGCGTGCACGAAGCGGTCGCACGAACCGCCGAGCGCTTCGGCGGCATCGATATCCTGATCAACAACGCGAGCGCTATAAGCCTGACCGGAACCCTCGACACGCCCGTGAAGCGCTACGATCTCATGAACGGGATCAACGCGCGGGGCACCTTCGTCTGTTCCCAGGCTTGCATTCCCTATCTCAAAGCCGCGCGAAACCCGCACATCCTCACGCTCTCCCCGCCCCTCAACCTCAATCCGCGCTGGTTTGCGCAACATCTCGCCTATACCATGGCGAAATACGGCATGAGCATGTGCGTGCTCGGAATGGCGGAGGAATTTCGAAAGGACGGCATTGCGGTCAATGCACTTTGGCCGCGAACCGTGATCGCGACGGCGGCACTCCAAATGATTCCTGGGGTCGACCCGAGAAAGGCCCGCACGCCACGCATCATGGCCGACGCCGCATATGCCATCCTCGGGCACGAGAGCCGCAAATGCACCGGCAATTTTTTCATCGACGAGGACGTTCTCAAGGAGGAAGGTATCGCCGATCTCAGCCGGTATGCGGTTGCGCCGGGTCAACCACTGTTGCCCGACGTTTTTCTCGATTGAGGCCAGCATGGCATTGTTGAACGTCGCGAACGCCGTCGAAGCTTTCTGGCAGGAACGTGCGAAGGGCGTCTATTACCCGCCGGAATGGAGCGGCAAGCTCTCCATCGACGAAGCCTACAAGATCCAGCTCGGGCTGATCGCAAAGCGCGCCTCCACGGGTCAACGTCAGGTCGGATGGAAAGTCGGGCTGACCTCGACGGCGATCCAGGAACAGTTCCGCGTGCACGAACCGGTGTTCGGCTGTTTGCTCGGCGAAGGCGTCAAGCAGAGCGGCCATACCTTCAAACATGGGGCACTCATCAAGCCCGGCTTCGAGAACGAAGTATGCGTCCGCCTCGGCCGCGACCTCGCGGCGGGAGGCGTGCGCCTCGAAGATGTGCGCGGTGCGGTCGAGACGTGTTACCCGGCCTTGGAGATCACCGAAACGCGCGGCGATTTCACCGCCGATCTGCCGCTGGCCCTTGCCGACAACGCGCAGCAGAAGGCAATCGTGCTTGGCGCACCACATCGCTATTCGCCCGACCTCGATCTCGCTTCCATCGGCGTCCGGGTCGAGATCGACGGAAAGGAAGTCGCGACCGGGAAGGGCGACGCGGTGCTGGGTGATCCGCTCAATTCCGTCGTCTGGCTCGCCGAAAAGCTATCTGCGTTCGGCCGCCGGCTGAAGGCGGGTGAACTTATTATGACAGGTTCGCTCACACGCCAATTTCCGATCGCCAGGGGCGAGCGGATTCGCGCGGAATTCGAGCGCTTGGGTGCGGTCGAGGCGAACTTTTCGTAAGCACCGGCCGCTCGCGTCCGAGCCGACATTTTCCTTGCTTTGCGATCATACGAGCCGTAAGAGGCGCGCATCGCGGCACCCGGGTGCAATCGCGGGTGCCGCAAACTCGGAGATAAGGGGCAATGCTGCATGGATTGGTACAGGGAGACGCTCTACACCGAGGTCAGCCAAAGCTTCAAGGTCGAGCGGATCGTCCACCGCGAGAAGACCGATCTGCAGGACCTGGTGATTTTCGAAAACAAGATCATGGGCCGCATCCTCGCACTCGATGGCGTCATCCAGACGACCGAAGGCGACGAATTCTTCTATCACGAGATGATGGGCCATGTGCCGGTCATGGCGCACGGAACTGCGCGGCGCGTGCTGATCGTGGGCGGCGGCGACGGCGGGCTGCTCGAAGAGGTGTTGAAACACAAAACCGTCGAACGCGTTGTCATGGTGGAGATCGATCGCTATGTGATCGAGCTCTCGAAGAAGTATCTCCCATCCATCGCGAAGCAGGCATTCGACGACAAGCGCGCCGAAATCGCCATCGCCGACGGTGCCAAGTACGTTGCCGAAACGGCGGAGCGCTTCGATGTGATCATGGTCGATTCGACCGATCCGCACGGGCCAGGGGAAGTCCTGTTCACCGCCGAATTCTACGGAAACTGCAAGCGCTGCATGAATCCCGGCGGCATCATGGTGACCCAGAACGGCGTGCCGTTCTTTCAACCGGACGAGCTGTCGACGACCTATAAGCGGCTGAGGCCGATCTATGCCGACGTGGGCTTCTACGTCGTACCCGTGCCAACCTACTATGGCGGCTTCATGGCGCTGTCCTGGGCGAGCCTCGATGCAAAGCACCGCCAGACGCCGCCGGCCGAGATCGAGCGGCGCTTCAAGGCGGCGGCACTCGATACGAAGTATTACAACTCCGCGATTCATCAGGCATGCTTTGCACTGCCGAACTACATGCTCGGCCGGATGACATAATAGGGCGCTTGAGCGGGATCGAATCCGGGATTTCAGCCAGCGAGCAGGCCGGCGACCGTTCCGGTCATGCAGGTCGTGATCGTGCCGGAAACGATCGAGCGCATTCCAAGCTCGACCACCTCCTGCCGGCGCGTCGGCGCGAGGGTGCCGAGGCCCCCGATCATGATGCCGAGGCTGCCGAAGTTCGCGAATCCGCAAAGGGCGTAAGTCATGATGAGCTTGCTGCGGGGCGCCAGCGCGTCCGCCGGGAGGCCGGCTAGGTCGAGGTAGGCGAGGAATTCGTTGAGCACGATCTTGGTGCCGAGAAGCGAGCCGGCGGTACCTGCCTCGGGCCAGGGAATTCCCATGAGCCACGCGATCGGCGCCATGAGATAGCCGAGCGTGCGCTCGAGGGTGATGGCGGAGCCGTGCCAGTCCGGGAGAAACCCGAGCAGCTTGTTGACGAGGGCGACCAGCGCCACCAGCACGATGAGCATTGCAATGATGTTCATGAGGAGCTGGATTCCATCGCCCGTACCGCGCGCGATCGCATCCATGCTGCTGCGGTATTCGGCGGGAGGCATCGCTTCGCCCGTGGTTGCCTCGCCTATCTCTGGCACCATGAGCCGCGCCACCATGATGCTGGCGGGTGCCGAAATGATCGAAGCGGTCAGGAGCTGTCCGATCGGATCGGGCACCACACCCCTAAGGAAGGTTGCATAGACAACCATCACCGTGCCCGCGATCATCGACATGCCGCAGGTCATTGTCGTGAAGAGCTCGCTCCGCGTGAGCTGAGCGAGGTAGGGTCGGATCAGGAGCGGCGATTCGACCATGCCGAGAAAAATGGTCGAGGACACGACGACGCCAATCGCACCTCCGACCGAAAGCGTTTTCCTGAGCGCCCATGCGAAGGATCGCACGATCGCGGGAAGAATGCGCCAATGGAAGAGAGGTGCCGAAAGGGCGCTGATCACGAGCACCAAGGGCAGCGCCTGGAAGGCCAGGATGAAGCTCGATCCGGGACGCGTCTCCGTAAATGGCAGGGCACCGCCGCCGAGATAGCCGAACACGAATTGCGTCCCCGCCGCGGTCGAATCCTGAAGCGCGGTCACGCCGCGGTTCAAGAGCAAGAATATGTACCGCGCACCCGGCAGCCCAATCAGGAGCGCACCGAGCGCCAATTGCATGGCGAGGCACGCAACAATGCCCTTGATCGAGACGCGGCGCCGGTTCTCGCTCAGGAGCCAGGCGAGCAGCGTGAGTGCGCCGAGTCCCAAAATGCCTTGCGCCATTTGTTCTTCCCATCCAGGCCGCCGTCATCGCGGCAGCCGTCATTGCAGCAGCCGGGCCGCAAGAATAGCCAATGCGGCCTCCTCATCAACGCCCAAAGTGACGAATGATGCTATCGTCTGCCTCGGATTTCACACGCGGCGGATCGAGGACGCACGCCATGAGCAATTCGGAGTGCGATGGCGCGGAGCGCCCCCAGGGCGTCGTCGTGACGGGTGCGGCGGGCGATCTTGGATCGGATGTTGTCGACAGCTTCATCCGAGACGGCTTTCACGTCTTCGGTGCCGACGTGGCACCCATCCCGCCCCGCCACGGCCTCGTCGGGACGACGCTCGACGTTACCGACCGGGCCGGCCTCTTCGCCCTTGCCGAGCGTGCTGCGGAGGAGACTGCGTTGTGGGCCTGGATCAATGCGGCCGGCATCGTTGCCGTGCAGCCGGTCGAAGAGGCCGATCCCGCCCTCTGGGCACGCATCATCGATGTCAATTTGACGGGTTGCTTCAACGGATGCGGTGCCGCCCTCTCGGTCTTGCGGCGTTCGGGCGGACGCATCGTCAATGTCGGCTCGATCTCGGGCCAAGTGGGCGGCGTCGGCCCGCATCCGGCCTATGGTGCTTCGAAGGCGGGCGTGCACGCGCTCACCAAATCCTTTGCACTTGCCGGTGCCCGCTTTGGCGTCACCTGCAACGCGGTCGCACCCTTTGTCCTCGAGGGTCGGATGGGCCAGGAATTCTCCGAGTCGCAGCGCGAGAAGCTCGCCCGCGCGCATCCGATGCGCCGCTTGGGCCGCATCGGCGAGGTGGTCCACGCGATTCGCTATCTCGCAAGCCCAGGGGCAGGCTACACGAACGGCGCCATCCTCCAGATCAACGGTGGAACCCTGATGACCGGGTGACCCTCATCCGGGATCGAGTGCAAGTAGCTCTCTGCCCTCCCGCGTTCCCGCGCGGCCGGTCGGACCAAATCCGAGTTTCTCGAGCACGCGCCACGACGCGGCATTTTCGGGCCGACACTCCGCGACGATCCGCATTGCCGGAAATTCACGCCGAAGTGCTGAAACCACCGCACGACCGGCTTCACTCGCGTAGCCCTTGCCCTGGTATTGCGTTCCGACCCAGTAGCCAATCTCGATTTCCCCCGCGCCCCGCAGGTGCGCGCCGACGACGCAGACGAGGCAGTGCGGCTCGCGGGTCGAGCCGCCGAGGAAGCAATCCCGCCCGTTTTCGCCGCGGCGGATCAGGTCCTCTGCATTGGACAACGTGAAGGGCGTCGAGAGGAACGGGATCGCGGACAGGATCGCGGGATCGTCGCTCAAGTCGCGCAATGCGGCCGCGTCGGCTAGTCGAAGAGGCCGCAAGTCCAAACGGGCCGTTGCAAGGTCTTGAAGCGACGCAAGGTTTCTCATCATCGCGCAAAGCCGCCTGGGTCCGGCACGCGGAAACGGCTACGGAACAAAACCTCGCCTTCCCGGCGTCCGCCACGGCGTCAGACGACGAACATCAGGAGGCCGAGCGACGCGAGGCCTGCGGCCACGCAGTAATAGGCGAAGGGATCGAGTGCATCAAAGTCGTGCTTGCGGAAATAGCGCATCAGGAACGCGACACTCAAATAGGCCGTGACGCCTGCCGCGACACCCGAGAGGAGTGCGAGCGGCCCAAGCCCGTTGCCGGCGTTTTGCGCGTGAAGGAGCTTCGGCACTTCCAGCACGGCGGCACCCAGTATGACCGGTGTTGCGAGCAGG
>DATDHA010000216.1:0-2480 GCA_036521815.1 Alphaproteobacteria bacterium
GTTCGAAGCCCATTGCGGCGTGGGCGGCGATCGAGTTCGATTTGCCCGCGTCGCCAATGACGGCGATCATTTGGCGGTAGCCGAGTGCCGTGCAGCGCTCGATGAGCACGCCAAGGAGCGTGCGTCCAATACCTTGGCGCAGCGCGTTACGATCGACGTACACGGAATCCTCGATCGTATAGCGATAGGCCGAGCGCACGCGGTACTGACCGGCATAGGCATAGCCGACAATTTCTCCACCACGCTCGGCCACGAGATAGGGCAATCCGCGTTTGAGAATTTCGGCGCAGCGGGCGGAAAGCTCGTCGCGCTCGGGCGGAACCTCCTCGAACGAAGAGAACCCATGAAGCACATGGTGGCTATAGATCGCCTGGATCAAATCCATGTCCACCTCGCGCACATCGCGCACGAGAATGTCGGGCAGCACTTGCGCTTTCGATTTGGTCGAGGAAACGCTCATCCAATGACTCTCAATCGGGAAAAAGCAAGGTTGGAAGCCGCTCGCGCAGGTGGGCCGCGAGTGCCGTCATGCAATCCGCGATTCGGTACAGGCCCGAGCTGCGTTCGATCTTCGTCTCATCCATATAGAGCGCTCGGTTGATCTCGATCTGGAGGGCGTGAACGCCGTTCGCGGGCGAGCCATAGTGCTGTGTCGTGAAACCGCCGGCGTAGGGGTTGTTGCGGACGACCTCGTACCCGGCGTCGCCGAGGAAGCGCTCGACGACGTCGATCAAGGCCGGCGCGCACGCGGTCCCGTGGCGATCTCCCAATACCATGTCGAAGCGACGCCGGCCGGCATCCTCGTCCATGGGGCCGCCCACGGATGGCATCGAGTGGCAATCGATGAGCACGGCGACGCCGAAACTCTGGACGGTTGCGTCGACGAGGCGCTTGAGGGCCATGTGGTAGGGCCGATAGAGCTCGTTCACCCGGCGGAGCGCGTCGGCGAAGGTGAGCTTCTCCCGGTAGATTTCCTCGCCGTTCGCAACGACCCGCGCGATCGTGCCGAGCCCGGCAGCGATCCGCGGCGAGCGGGTATTGGCGTAGTCGGGCAGGGGGTCCGCGAACATGGCGGGATCGAGTTCGAATGGCTCGCGATTGGGGTCGATATAGGCGCGCGGGAAAAGCGCCTTCAGAAGCGGCGCACCTTCGTCGACAACGCCGGCGAACACCTCGTCCACGAAGGAATCCTCGGACTTTCGCAGCGTTATCGGATCGAGCCGAGAGTTCGCCACGAAACTTCGTGGATAATCCGTCCCGCTATGGGGGGAGGCGAAGACCACGGGCATCGCCTGCTGGCGCGGCATCGCCATGTCCCAGGCGGCACCCAGGCCCGGCACCGAGATCGCTAAGCTGTCCATGACTTTTTAACTAGCCGATTCGCGGCCGGCTGTCACCAGCGTGGCGCGCGGTATCGCCGATCTGGACTCGAAGGCGGCGATCATAGAGCATATCTTGGCCGGAACAGGGCGGGAAACCGAGGCCGTTTACCCTTTCGAAACCAGCCGCACCTAATCTTCGGCCGTCGAAATCGCCCTGGCCGGGCCGCGATCCGACAATACCGGTGGGGCTTCGCCTTCCGGGCGTTTGCGAAATCTGCACAGGGTTCTCCATGGCGTGCATTCTCCTTGCCGAAGACGATCCCTCGATGCGCGTCTTCCTCGCACGCGCACTCGAACGGGCAGGCCATACCGTGGTACCCGCCGCCGATGGCGAGAAGGCGCTTCGGGCGATCGCCGAGCAAGCGGGCTTCGATCTCTTGATCGCCGATATCGTGATGCCCGGTCTCGACGGCATCGAGCTTGCGCGGCGTGCAACGCTTGCCGCTCCAAAACTTCGCGTCATGTTCATCACGGGCTTCGCAGCGGTGACCCTCTCCGGCGGGCAGGTGGCACCGCGCGCGGCGAAGGTGCTTTCGAAGCCCTTTCATTTGCGCGACCTCGTCCAGCAGGTCGAGCGCATCCTCGCGGCTTAGCCTGTTGGCCAAGCGAACGCGTTATTTGGCGCTCGTGTGGCGAATCCGAAATTCGCTACATCTGGGTGCGGGACCGTGAGCGAATTTCGGATTCAAAGCCACACGAGTAATATTTGAAATCTAGTGTGGTCTTCGGATTTGAAGTTCCTAGACGGGACTGCCACCAAAATCATAGGAACTTCAAATCCACCACACTAGCGATGTTGGTGCGGAGCCACGCGGCAAAGGCGCCCTCCCTCATTTCTCCGCTCGCAAGCTTCATCACGGCGTCGTAAGTCGCAACATCGTCGGCGGCGAACTCATACCCGTTGTCGAGTAGGAAAGTTTCGGTGGCCAGCAGGGCTACGCGCTTATTGCCATCGACAAACGGGTGATTGCGAACGATGCCGTAGGCATAGGCCGCCGCCAACTCAGCCGCATCGGGATTTTCATAGATCGCTTTATGCTGCGCTCGCGCGAGAGCCGACTGCAATAGAGCGTGATCGCGTACCCCCGGCGATCCTCC
>DATDHA010000217.1:0-7915 GCA_036521815.1 Alphaproteobacteria bacterium
GCCCTGAAGCGGCACGAAGCACCCAAGGGCGATGCGATGCGCGTCGTCGGGAAGGGCCGGAAGGAGCGCGTCGTACCCGTCCTGCCGGTCGTGCGCGATGCGATCGCGGACTATCTCGCGGCGTGCCCCTACGAGCCCGGACCGAGTGGTGCTTTGTTTCTCGGCGCGCGCGGCGGCCCGCTCGATCCCGCGGTCGTGCAGAAGCAGATGCGCCGCCTGCGCGCCTGGCTCGGCCTTCCCGAGACGGCAACGCCTCACGCGCTTCGCCACAGCTTTGCCACGCACCTCTTGGCGGCGGGCGGCGATCTCCGCACGATCCAGGAACTCCTCGGCCACGCATCGCTTTCGACGACCCAGCGCTATACCGAGGTCGAGGCGGAGCAACTCATCGCCATCTACGACAAGGCGCATCCGCGCGCACGGAGCTGAAAGATGGTGCGTGCGCGCGTCAGATATGTATCGCCCTGCCGGCGACGGCGAGGGCGGCTTCCTTGACCGCCTCGTTCAGCGTGGGATGGCCGTGGCAGGTGCGCGCGATATCCTCGCTCGAGCCGTCGAATTCCATCGCCATGACCACCTCGTGGATCAGCGTCCCCGCGTCGGCACCAAGGATGTGGCAGCCGAGCACGCGGTCGGTCGCGGCGTCGGCCAGGATCTTGACGAAGCCGTCGGTCGTCGCGGCGGCGCGCGCGCGCGCGTTAGCACTGAACGGGAACTTGCCGACCTTGTAGGCGATGCCCGCGGCCTTGAGCTGCTCTTCGGTCTTGCCGACGGCGGCGACTTCCGGTGCGGTATAGACGATGCCCGGAATCGCGTCGTAGTTCACGTGGCCCTTCTGGCCGGCAAGAATTTCCGCAACCGCGACGCCTTCGTCCTGCGCCTTGTGCGCGAGCATGGCCCCACGGATCACGTCGCCGATCGCGTATATGCCCTTCACGTTCGTCTCGAAACGATCGTCGACCGTAATCATGCCGCGATTGTCGAGCGCAACACCGCATCGATCGAGCCCGAGACCGTCGGTATAGGGGCGCCGTCCGACCGAGACGAGCACGATATCGCCCTCGAGCGTCTCGCCCACTCCGCCCGCAGCCGGCGCAGCAGCCGGTTCAACCGTCAGCTTGACGCCCGATTCCGATTTCGCCGCCGCGGTCACCTTGGTCGAGAGGCGGAACTTGAACCCCTGACGCTCAAGGAGGCGCTGGAACTGTTTGCCCACCTCCGCGTCCATGCCCGGCACGATGCGGTCGAGGAATTCGACGACCGTGACCTGCGCGCCAAGCCGGCGCCAGACCGAGCCCATTTCGAGCCCGATATAGCCGCCACCCACGACGATGAGGTGTTCTGGAACCTTGTCGAGTGCGAGGGCACCCGTCGAGGACACGATTTGCTTCTCGTCAATTTCGACCCCACGCAAGGGCATGGAGTCCGAGCCGGTCGCGATCACGATGTTCTTCGCATCAAGTGCGGCGTTGCCGCTATCGGCAAGGGCAATCTCGACCGCGCCCGCGCGCGGAATGCGCCCGGCACCCTTCACCCAGGCGATCTTGTGCTTCTTGAAAAGGTATTCGACACCGCGCGTGTTGTCGGCGACGACCTTGTCCTTGTGCTTCATCATGACGGGAAGGTCGAGTTCGACGCCGCCGACCTTGACGCCGAAGACGCCGAGCCCATTCTTCGCCTCGTGGAAATGCTCCGTGGCTTGAAGGAGCGCTTTCGACGGAATGCATCCGATATTGAGACAGGTGCCGCCGAGAGCATTTCGCTTGTCGACGCAAGCGACCTTCATGCCGAGTTGTGCCGCACGGATTGCGGCCACGTACCCGCCAGGGCCGCCGCCGATCACCACGAGGTCGTATGAGTCAGCCATTGGGTAATGTCCCGATCCGGTCGATGACGCCAGCTACATATCGAGGAGAATCCGCTCGGGGTCCTCGATACATTCCTTGACGCGCACGAGGAACGTGACCGCCTCGCGCCCGTCGACCACGCGGTGATCGTAGGAGACGGCAAGATACATCATCGGCCTGATCTCGACCTTGCCGGCGATCGCCACCGGCCGGTCCTGGATCTTGTGCATGCCGAGGATCGCCGACTGCGGCGGATTGAGGATCGGTGTCGAGTTGAGCGAGCCATAAATCCCGCCGTTCGTAATCGTGAAGGTGCCGCCCGTCAAATCCCCCATCGTGAGCTTGCCGTCGCGCGCGCGCTTGCCGAGCGCCGCGATGTCCTTCTCGATTTCCGCGAAGGATTTCGCGTCGACGTCGCGCACGACGGGAACGACGAGACCCTGGCCGCTGCCGATCGCGATGCCGAAGTCGTAGTGGTTCTTATAGACGAGATCGTCGCCGTCGATCTGCGCATTGACCGAAGGCACTTCCCGAAGACCAACCACGCACGCCTTGGCGAAGAACGACATGAAGCCGAGGCGCACGCCGTGCTTTTTCTCGAAGGTATCCTTGTAGCGATTGCGGACCGCCATCACGGCACCCATGTCGACCTCGTTGAAGGTCGTGAGCATCGCGGCGGTATTCTGCGCCTCCTTGAGGCGGATCGCGATCGTGCGGCGCAAGCGCGTCATGCGCACGCGCTCTTCGCGCGGCACCTGGCCGGCCGGGCGTGCCGCGGGTGCGGGCGCCGGCGTTGGTGCCACGCGTGCGGGTGCGGGCATAGGTGCGGCGGGTGAGGCGGCGGCACCCGACGACGTCGGCGGCACCGACGTGACGGGGGCGGCTGCTGCAGGTGCGGGTGCCGCCGGTTTCTCCCGCACTTCGAGATACGAAAGCACGTCACCCTTGGTAAGCCGGCCGTCCTTTCCAGATGCGGGAATCCGCGCGGGGTCGAGATCGTTCTCCTCGACGAGTTTGCGCACCGCAGGCGCCAGTGTCTCGACCTGCGCGGGAGAAGTCGCGGCGGCAGGTGCCGGTGCCGCTACGGATGGCGCCGGTGCTGCGGCGGCAGGCTTTGCCGCGGCCGGTGCCGCCTTGGCGGGTGACGCCTTTATCGCCGTTCCGCACTCGCCGACGATGCCGAGCACGGCACCCACGGCCACGGTGCTGCCATCGGCCGCCTTGATCTCGGCGAGCATTCCCGCCATGGGGGACGGGACCTCGAGCGTCACCTTGTCGGTCTCAAGCTCGACGAGCGGGTCGTCGACCGCCACGGCATCGCCCACTTTTTTGAGCCCTTTCGAGACGGTCGCCTCGGTCACCGATTCGCCGAGTGCTGGCACCACGATATTCGTCGGCATTGTCGACCTCTTTCTTGCTCCGGAGCGCGGTCAGATCGAAAGCGCTTCGTCGACCAGCTTCTTCTGCTCTTGCACGTGCCGGGGGTGGTGGCCCGTGGCCGGCGAGGCGGACTCGGGTCGACCGGCGTAGCCGAGATGCGGGCGCGCGACGCCGATCGAAACCAGGAGATCCTCCATCCGGGGCTTGACGAACGTCCACGCCCCCATGTTCCGGCTCTCCTCCTGGCACCAGACGAACTCGGCCTGCTTGAAGCGCGAGAGTTCGGTCGATAGCGACTTGATCGGGAAGGGGTAGAGTTGCTCTTGGCGGAGGAGATAGACTTCTTTGAGCTTGCGCTTCTCGAGTTCCTCGTAGAGATCGTAGAAGACCTTACCCGAGCACAAGACCACGCGCGCGACCTGGCTGTCCGGCACGCGCGGCGGCTCCTCGTAATAGACGCGGTGGAAGCTCGTCCCCGGCCCCATGTCCGCGATCTTGGAGACCGCGAGGCGGTGGCGGAGCAGCGACTTCGGCGTCATCACGATGAGCGGTTTGCGGAAATTGCGCCGCACCTGGCGCCGCAGCGCATGGAAATACTGCGACGGTGTCGTGCAGTTGACCACCTGCATGTTGTCCTCGGCGCAGAGCTGGAGATAGCGCTCGAGCCGTGCAGAGCTGTGTTCGGGACCCTGCCCTTCATAGCCGTGGGGCAAAAGCATCACGACACCCGACATGCGCAGCCACTTGCTCTCGCCAGAGCTGATGAATTGATCGACGATCATCTGGGCACCGTTCGCGAAATCGCCGAACTGGGCTTCCCACATCACGAGCGAGCGCGGGTCCGCGAGCGAATAGCCGTATTCGAAGCCGAGCACCGAGGCTTCGGCGAGGGGACTGTCGACCACTTCGAAGGGGGCCTGGTCGGCTGCGAGGTTCGACAGCGGCACATATTTCTGCTCGTTGACCTGGTCGACGAAGACCGCATGACGCTGGGAGAAGGTGCCGCGGCCCGTATCCTGGCCCGAGAGGCGCACGGGCGAACCCTCGACGAGAAGCGAGCCGAACGCGAGCGCCTCGCCGGTCGCCCAGTCGATGCCCTCGCCGGATTCGATCATCTTGCGCTTCTGACCGAGAAGGCGGGCGATCTTGGGATGGATATTGAAGCCCTGCGGGTAGCTCGAAATCTTCAAGCCGATCTCGTGCAATACCCCGACATCGACGGCCGTCTCTCCCTTGCGCGCTTCCCCGCGCGCAACGTCGAGCCCGCTCCACGCACCTTCAAGCCAATCGGCCTTGTTGATCCGGTAACTCTTCGCCGCCTCGAAGTCGCGCTCGAGCTTGGCGGTGAACTCGGTGACCAGCCCCTCGGACTCCTCGGCGGTAACCTCGGACTCCTTCGCGAGCGTTTCCGCATAGATCTGCCGTGTCGTCGGCTGGCTCGCGATTTTGCGGTACATGAGCGGCTGGGTGAACGCCGGCTCGTCCATCTCATTATGGCCGTGGCGGCGATAGCAGAACATGTCGATCACGACGTCGCGCTTGAAGCGCTGACGGAACTCGGTGGCGATGCGCGAGACATGGACTACCGCCTCGGGATCGTCGCCGTTCACGTGGAAGATCGGCGCCTGCACGATCTTGCCCATGTCGGAGCAATAGGGGCCGGAGCGTGAGCTTGCCGGGTTGGTCGTGAAGCCGATCTGGTTGTTCACGACGAAATGGATCGCCCCACCCACGCGGTAGTCGTGCAGCTCCGAGAGCCCGAACGTCTCGGCGACCATACCCTGGCCGATGAAGGCGGCGTCGCCGTGCATGAGGAGGCTCAACACCCTGGAGCCGTCCGCATCGCCGCGCTGGCGCTGCTTCGCGCGCGTCTTGCCGAGGACGACGGGGTTGACCGCCTCGAGGTGCGAGGGATTCGACGTCAGCGAGAGATGTACCGAAATGCCGTCGAACTCCCGGTCGGACGAGGTGCCGAGATGGTATTTCACGTCGCCCGAACCCTGCACATCCTCGGGTCGCGCGGAATTGCCCTCGAACTCCGCGAAGATCGCGGAGAACGGCTTGCCCATCACGTTGGCGAGCACGTTGAGCCGGCCGCGATGGGGCATGCCGATGACGATCTCCTCGATCCCGAGCTTGCCGCCGACCTTGATGATCTGCTCGAGTCCGGGGATGAGCGATTCAGCACCTTCCAGGCCGAAGCGTTTGGTCCCGGTATATTTCTTGTCGAGGAAGCGCTCGAACACTTCGGCGACCGTGAGCCTTTCGAGAATCGCCTGCTTGCCCTTGCTCGTGAATTCCGTGCGGTTGTGGCCTTCGATACGCTCCTGGATCCAAAGCTTCTGCTCGGGATCCTGGATGTGCATGTATTCGACACCCACGGTTCCGGAGTAGGTGGAGCGGACGCGCTGCAAAATTTCGCGCAAGGTCGCACTCTCGAGGCCGAGCACATAATTGATGAAGATCGGCCGGTCGAGATCGTCGTCGGTGAAGCCATAGGTCTTGTAGTCGAGTTCCGGGTGATATTCGCGCTTCTCGAGGCCGAGCGGGTCGAGCTTCGCGATGAGGTGACCGCGCACGCGATAGGCCCGAATGAGCATGATGGCGCGGAGAGCGTCGAGCTGACCGCGTCGAATCTCCTCGGCGGTCGCCGACTGCGAAGCGGCCTGGCCGTCGCCGTCAGCCGGAAGCTCGTTTGCCGGGACAAGCCCGGCATCGATGCCAAGGGCGCGCGGCGCCCAACTCGCCCCGCGCAATTCGCCCTTGACGCTGCCCGCGTCGTCGTGGAGGCCGCTGAAGAATTGGGCCCAGCTCGGATCGACGCTGGCGGGATTTTCGAGATATCGACTGTACAGCTCGGCGATGAAGTCGGCGTTCGAGCCAAACAGGAAGGACCTGCGGTCCTCTTCGAGGCGATTGCTCATGGTGCGATGGTCGTCCCTATTTGTCCTGCGGACGTATTGCGTTCTCGCTGCCCGTAAAACCGCCCCTCGGGGCCGGTTTGCTATACGCCCGAGAATTAACCCGGAGAGATCATCGGAGGCCCCCGCCTCCAGACCACTCCTCCTGAGTATTATATAGTCAACCCGTCAAGACCTTGCGCATCGTGCTGCCGAGGGCGGCAGGCGAATCGGCGACCGTGATGCCGGCACTGCGCATCGCTTCCATCTTGTCGCGCGCCTTGCCCTTGCCGCCGGAGATGATTGCACCCGCATGGCCCATCCGCCGGCCGGGTGGCGCGGTGACACCTGCAATGAAGCCGACGACCGGCTTCTTCGTTTTGCTGCGCTTCAAGTATTCCGCGGCGTCCTCCTCCGCGGTGCCGCCGATTTCGCCGATCATGATGATCGCCTCCGTCTCGGGGTCCATCAGGAAGAGCTCCATGCAATCGATGAAGTTGGTGCCGTTCACGGGATCGCCGCCAATGCCGATGCAGGTCGTCTGGCCCAGCCCCGCGGCGGTCGTCTGGGCCACCGCCTCGTAGGTGAGCGTGCCCGAGCGCGACACGATGCCGATCTTGCCGCGCTTATGGATGTGGCCGGGCATGATGCCGATCTTGCATTCGTCGGGCGTGATGACGCCGGGGCAGTTCGGCCCGATCAGGCGCGAGCTGGAGCCGGCGAGCACGCGCTTGACCCGCACCATGTCGAGCACCGGGATGCCCTCCGTAATGCACACGATGATCGGTACCTTCGCATCGATCGCCTCGAGGATCGCATCCGCGGCGAAGGGTGGCGGCACATAGATCACCGACGCGTTCGCCCCCGTCGCCGCGACGGCCTCCGCCACTGTGTCGAATACCGGCAGATCGAGATGCTTCGTCCCGCCCTTGCCGGGCGTTATACCGCCGACCATTTGCGTGCCATAGGCGATCGCCTGCTCGGAATGAAAGGTGCCCTGAGCACCCGTGAAACCCTGGCAGATGACCTTGGTGTCTTTGTTGACGAGGACGGCCATGGCTATGCCGCCTCCTTCACGGCCTTGACCACCTTCTCGGCGGCATCGGCGAGATTGTCGCCCGAAATGATGGGCAGGCCGGATTGGGTGAGGATCTTCTTGCCGAGCTCCACGTTCGTGCCCTCGAGGCGGACGACGAGCGGGACGTGAAGGCTCACTTCGCGCGCGGCGGCCACGACACCCTCCGCGATCACGTCGCAGCGCATGATGCCGCCGAAGATGTTGACGAGGATACCTTCGACGTTTGGATCCGACAGGATGAGCTTGAAGGCGGTCGTCACGCGCTCCTTCGTGGCGCCGCCGCCGACGTCGAGGAAATTCGCCGGGGCACCGCCATAGAGCTTGATGATGTCCATGGTCGCCATGGCGAGCCCGGCGCCGTTCACCATGCAGCCGATATTGCCGTCGAGCTTGACGTAGTTGAGCGAGTGCTTGGCGGCTTCGAGCTCGGTCGGGTCCTCTTCCGCCTCGTCGCGCATCGCGTCGATGTCCTTGTGGCGGAACAGCGCGTTGTCGTCGAAATTCATCTTGGCGTCGAGCGCCAGCACCGCGCCGGCACCGGTGACCACCAGCGGATTGATCTCGACCACCGAGGCGTCGAGGGTGGTGAAGGCCTGGTACATGCCGAGCATGAACTTGGTCGCCGCCGCGACCTGCTTGCCGTCGAGGCCGAGACCATAGGCGAGCCGCCGGGCGTGGAAGCCCTGCATGCCGGTGGTGGGATCGATGGC
>DATDHA010000218.1:0-8457 GCA_036521815.1 Alphaproteobacteria bacterium
GCGAAAGTGCGGACTCGCCCCCGGCACGGCTCGCCGCGCTCATCGCGGCGCGGATCAAGCGCTGGATTGAGCGCAAGGAGATGCTCGAATCCAAGGACCGTCCGATCGAGGCGGGCGACATCATGGTCCTGGTGCGCCGGCGGGGTGCTTTCGTCGAGGAACTCGTGCGCGCGCTCAAGACGGCGAACGTGGCCGTCGCCGGGGTCGACCGCATGGTGCTGACGGAACAGCTCGCGGTCATGGATCTGATGGCGCTCGCCCGCTTCCTCCTTTTGCCCGAGGACGACCTGACGCTCGCTTCGGTCCTGAAAAGCCCGCTCGTGGGCCTCAACGAGGCGCAGCTCTTCGAACTCGCCTACGGCCGCGCGCCGCGCACGCTTTGGCAATCGCTTGCGCGCAAGGCCAACGACGATTTGGCCTTCGCGGAGGCTCACGCCTTTCTTTCGGCACTTCTGAAGAAGGTGGATTTTATCCCGCCCTATGAGCTCTTCGCCGAAGTCCTCGGCAACCCCGGTCGGCCGAGCAGCCCGAGCGGGCGCGAACGCATCCTTGCCCGCCTAGGCCCCGAGGCCGAGGAGCCGATTGACGAGTTTCTCGCCCAATCGCTCCTTTACGAGAGAGGTCATGTCCCGTCTCTCGAAGGTTTCCTCCATTGGATCGAGGCGGGGCAAGGCGAAATCAAGCGCGATCCCGAGTCGGGCGCGCGCGCGGAGGTGCGTATCATGACGGTGCATGGGGCCAAGGGCCTGCAGGCGCCGATTGTCATCCTGCCCGATACCACACAAGTGCCGATCCAAAGCCCGAAGCTCCTATGGGAGGAGGGCCAGGACAATTTGTTCCTCTGGCCGCCGCGGCGCGCGCACGAAGGAAGCATTCCATCGGCGCTGCGCCAGCTCGCGGACGAGCGGCACGACCAGGAATATCACCGCCTCCTCTACGTCGCGATGACGCGCGCAGAGGACCGGCTTTATGTCTGCGGCTGGTGCGGGACGCCGGGACCTGCGGCGGGGTCATGGCACAACCTCGTCGCGGCGGGGCTCGAGCGGATTGCCGAGCCCTTCGCCTTCCATTGTGCCGGCGAGATCGCGGAAAGTTGGAGCGGGCAGGGCTTGCGGCTCCGCTCGAAGCAAACCGCACCACCCGACGCGTCGATGCGCGAGGCCGCCCACCCCGCGATCGACGAGGTTGCACCGCCTTGGCTTCGGCGGATGCCACCAGCCGAGCCGGTGCCGGGCCGCCCGCTCGCTCCGTCGCGCCCGGCGGAAGCGGAACCATCGGTGCGCTCCCCGCTCGGGCCGGATGACGGTTGGCGCTTCCGCCGGGGCACCCTTGTCCATCGCCTTCTCGAAGCGCTGCCGGACTTGCCGCCCGAAGTCCGCGAAGTGGTGGCAGCGCAATATCTCGCACGCCCCGCGCACGGCCTCGACGAAGCCGAGCGGATCGAGATCGCGCGCGAGACCCTGGCGGTTCTCGCCGATCCGGCGTTTGCAGCCCTTTTCGGCCCTGGCTCGCGCGCCGAAGTGCCGATCGTCGGCACTGTGGCGGGCCAAAGCGGGACCAATGTCGTTTCAGGCCAGGTCGATCGCCTTCTGGTCACGGGCGCGGATGTCGTCATCCTCGATTACAAGACCAACCGCCCACCGCCCACGAGCGTCGAAGGCGTCGCGGTCGTCTATCTCAAGCAGATGGCGGCATACCGTGCCCTCTTGCGCGAGATTTATCCGGCAAGGCAGGTGCGTTGCGCCCTTCTCTGGACGGACGGCCCCCGCCTCATGCCCCTGCCCGACGCCGCACTCGACCCGCACACACCTTGACCTTCGGGCGATCGCGACCCTAGATTCTTCCACCAACAAGGACTTGGCGTAGGGGCGCTAGCTAAGCCCAACCCATTGAGAGGACTAAGAAATGGCGACAACCAAAGTATCGGATACTTCCTTTGAGGCCGACGTGCTCAAAGCACCCGGCCCGGTGCTTGTGGACTTCTGGGCCGAGTGGTGCGGCCCCTGCAAGCAAATCGCACCGGCACTCGAGGATCTCGCGAAGGATTTGGGCGCCAAGGTCACGGTGGCCAAGCTCAACATCGACGAGAATCCCACGACCCCTCAGAAATATGGCGTGCGCGGGATTCCGACCCTCATGCTCTTCAAGGGCGGTCAGGTCGCGGCCATGAAAGTCGGCAGCCTAGCCAAGAGCAAGCTATATGAATGGGTGCAATCGGTGCTCTAGGCGGCGCGATTTCATTTGTGGATTGATAAGACCCCACCGGCGACGGCGGGGTCTTCGTTTTCCCGCTGGAGCGATCGCGCCTTATGCCGGCGGCAGTCCCGTCTCGAAGCAATAATAGAGTGTTTGGAATCCCTGCCGAAGGTCGAGCACGTCCAGCTTGACCGCTTCCGGCTCTTCGCCACGCACGAGCACGCGCGCGATCAACGCACCAATCGCCTCCATTTGGCACTCCTTCATGCCGAGGCGCGTCACCTCGATGGTGCCCATCCGCAAACCACCCGGGTCGTCCCAATCCTTCGGCTTGTCGTCGGGGATGAGGTTCTTGTTCAGGATGAGGTTGGCGCGCTCGAGGCGGCGGGCCGCATGGAATCCGCGGCCGAAGCTGCGCGCGTCGGCGATTGCCTGGTGAGTTTCGGTGAAGCCCTTATGAGCGCCCAGCATCGGGATGCCGCGAGCGTCGAGTGCTCGGGCGAGCGCTTTGGCGTTCTTCACGATCTGCGCCATGAAGGGCTCGCCATATGCGATTGCCTCCGCGGCGGCGAGTGCCAGAGCGGCAACCCGGTTGACTTGATGGGTCGCCGCCCACACGGGGAAAACGGCCGATGTCACGGCTTCGGTGATTTCGGGATCGTCCCACAGGATGATGCCGGATTGCGGGCCCGAAAACGTCTTGCCGGACGATCCCGTCATGATGTCCGCCCCCTCGGCAAGCGGGTCCTGGAACTGCCGGCCGCCGATCAGGCCGAGCTGATGGGCCGCATCGAAGAAGACCCGCCCACCCCACTCGCCCACAATGCGCTTCATCTCGGCGACAGGCTGTGGGAAGAGGGTCATCGAGAGCCCGAGGGCGATGAGTTTCGGGCGCACGAGCGGGGCCGCCGTGCGAAACGCCTCGAGGTCGACGACGAGTTCTTTCGGGTCGAATGGGATATCGACGATCTTGCGGCCCATCGCACCCGCCGGTCCGTCGACCCGGTTCGAGGAATGGCCGCCGACCGGCTGTGCCGCCGACATGATGACATCGCCGGGGGCGGTCAGCGCGGTATAGACGACCGCATTGCCGATCATGGAGGCGCACATGCGGTGATCCGCGTAATTGCAGCGGAAATAGCGTTTCAGGAGCTCAACGCAAAGTGCCTCCAGCTCGTCGATATGCTTCGTCCCCGCGAACCAGCGATTGACCGGCCCGATATGCCCTTCGGCCGCCCGGGTTCCGATCTCGCTGGCGAGGAGCGCGCGCACCGATGGGCTTGTCGGCGCCTCGGGGGCGAGGAGATTGATACATTGCTCGCCGCGCCAACGCGCGTTGCGCCCAACGGCGGCCTTGACGGCGTCGCCCATCGCGCGTGCATCGGCGCAAGCATCGAGAACCGCACGCGCGGCGGCCAAAGCACCGGGGTCGTGCACTTCGATGCGATTGGCGACCGGTCCCGTATCTCGCGCCATGGCGCTCCTCCCGTGCGGTGAAGAGGAAAAATCTAGCGCGAAATACAAGTAAAGAAATTTCTTATTATCCTTCCATTCTTTTCATGTTGAAATGGCCGGCGCCTCATCCCACGAAATTTAAGGAAAGATCATTGTCGAAGCCAAACGCAAACGGGCCGAGCCCGCCATTGCCGAGCCGGTCGAGCTCGATGCAATCGACCGCAAGATCCTTGCGATCCTCCAAGACGACAACCAGGTCACCAACCTCGCCCTCGCCGAGCGCGTCGGGCTCTCGCCACCACCTTGCCTGCGGCGCGTGCGGCGTCTCAGGGAGCTTGGCGTCATCGCGCGGGACGTAGCCCTGGTCGATCCGGCCAAGGTCGGCCAAGGCATCATCGCGTTCGTCGGCGTCGAGCTCGACCGGCAGCGCGCGGATGCGCTCACGGGCTTCGAGCACAAAATCAGCGCCGAACCGGAGGTGCAACAATGCTATTTCGTCTCCGGTGAGATCGATTACCTCCTCCTCGTCACCTGCCCGGACATGGAGAGCTACAATGCCTTTGCGCGGCGCGTGCTTGCGAGCGAGCACAACATCAAGCGGTTCCGGACGAGCTTCTGTCTCTCGCGCGTCAAGTACGCAACCGCGATCCCGTTGTGAATGCCGCCTTTACGTCCAATCGTTTATTCACGGCAGCGCGGAATAGCGCACCCGCACGATATCGCTGCGCGACCGGGCGAGTGCCATGGCGTCAGCCGTTTTCCGCAAGCACCTTGCCGGCAAGATAGAGCAAGCCGCAGATCCCGACCGGCGAGCGCGATGGCGTCAGCCGTTTTCCGCAAGCACCTTGCCGGCAAGATAGAGCGAGCCGCAGATAAGGATGCGGCCCGGCCTGTCAAGGGTGGCGACGAGCTCACGCACCGCGACGTCGACGCTCGCGGCAACCTCGGCGCGGTGGCCGGCGGCACGGGCGAAGGCGCACGCTTCTTCCGCGGGCAGGCTGTTGATCTCGCCGGGAATCGCCACGGCGCGAAGGGCCGCCGAGCGGGGCGCCAAGGGAGCAAGGAAATGGGCCGCGTCCTTCGACTTCAGCATGCCGTAAACGAGCGCGAGTGGCTTGTCCGCCCATTCCGACGCTTGTGCGGCGAGAATTTCGCCCGCCGCGGCGTTGTGTCCGCCGTCGAGCCAAAGCTCCCACGCGGCGTTTGGCAAGAGATCAGGCAGAGGCCCTCGCTTGAGCCGCTGCAAGCGGGCCGGCCACTCCACGCTGGCAAGTCCGGTGCGGAGATGTTCCGGCAACAGGCGGAAACCATCGAGCCTTTCGGCGGCGGCGATTGAAACCCCCGCATTGTGGATTTGATGCGCGCCGAGGAGTGCCGGCCTCGGCAAATCGAGCCGCCAACGGCGCCCGTCATAGCGCATACCCGAGGGGGTCGCTTCGACCCGCCACTCCACGCCGAATCGATAGAGGGGTGCGCCCGCGTGCTCGGCCTGCGCCTCGATGACGCCCATCGCACCCGCCAATTGCGGCCCGATCACGGCTACGACCCCCGGGCGCAGGATGCCGGCCTTTTCGAACGCGATGGCTTCCACGGTATTGCCGAGGAACTGGGTGTGGTCGATCGAGACCGGCGTGATGGCCGAAACGGCCGGGCTGGCCACGACGTTCGTGGCGTCGAGACGCCCGCCGAGCCCGACTTCGAGGAGAAGCACGTCGGCTTCCTCGCGCGCAAAGGCAAGGAAGGCCGCTGCGGTCGTGATCTCGAAGAAGGTGATCGGGTCGCCGCGATTGACGCGCTCGCATTCCTCAAGGAGGGCTGTGAGCTCGTCATCGCTGACAATGCCGCGCGTCAATCGGATACGCTCGGCGAAACGCACGAGATGGGGCGAGGTATAGACCTGCACGCGGTAGCCCGCGGCTTCGAGGAAGGCGCGCAAATAAGCGACCGAGGATCCCTTGCCGTTCGTGCCGGCGACGTGAATGGCCGGCGCCAGCCGATGCTCGGGATGGCCAAGACGGTCGAGCAGGCGTTCGATGCGTCCGAGCGAGAGGTCGATCGCTTTCGGATGAAGTGCGAGCAGCCGCTCCAGGACAAGGTCACTCGGCCGGGGCTGCACCTTTGCCTACCTGGGTTTTGTTGAGGGCGACCACGGGCGCTGCCGGCTGCCGGTTCATGAGCAGGCTCAGCACCCGCACGATGGTGTCCCGCAGCTCGCGGCGGTGCACAACCATGTCCACCATGCCGTGTTCCAGGAGATATTCGGCGCGCTGAAAGCCCTCCGGCAGCTTTTCTTTGATAGTCTCCTCGATCACCCGCGCACCGGCGAATCCGATCACCGCACCCGGCTCGGCGATCTGCACGTCCCCCAGCATCGCGAAGGACGCGGAAACGCCGCCGGTCGTCGGATCGGTGAGCACCACGATGTAGGGCAACTCCGCCTCACGCACCTGCTCGATTGCGATCACGGTGCGCGGCATCTGCATGAGCGAAAGGATGCCTTCCTGCATTCGCGCACCACCCGAGGCAGGTACCACGATGAGTGCGGCCTGCTGGAGTGTCGCGAGCCGCCCGGCGGCGACGATCGCCTCGCCGGCCGCAATCCCCATCGACCCGCCCTGGAAGTCGAACTCGAAGGCCGCGATGACGACGGGCAAGCCGCCCATGCGGCCGTGTGCGACGATGATCGCGTCGTTGAGGCCGGTCCTGGTCTGCGCCTCCTTGAGGCGGTCGCCATAGCGTTTGCGGTCGCGGAACTTCAATGGATCGAGCACAGTCTTGGGAAGCTCGATCTTGTGGTACTGGCCGCCGTCGAGCAGCATGGCGATGCGCTTCTCGGCGGAGAGGCGCATGTGATGGTCGCAGTGGGGGCATACCGCGAGATTGCTTTCAAGCTCGCGATGGAAAATCATCTGCCCGCATTTGGGACATTTTTGCCAGAGCTTGTCGGGCACGTCCGTCTTCTGGACGAGGGCCCGGATGCGCGGGCGCACGAAGTTGGTGAGCCAGTTCACGGCGCCGCCCTCCTTGTCCTGCGGGTGCGCTCGATGCCAGCACCCAGGCGGCGCACGAAATCGAGCGCCTGGGGTACGAGCAGCGGCGTCGCACGGCCCTCGCCGTCAAGGCCGGCTGCGATCTTTTCGACGAGTGCCGAACCGACCACCGCCGCATCCGCGATCCGCGCGAAGTTCGCGACATCCTCGGGCGTCTTGATGCCGAAGCCGACCGCGATCGGCAGTTTCGTCCGCGCCTTGAGTCGCGCCACCGCCTTCTCGACGCCACCGATCGCCGCCGTGCGCGTGCCGGTAATGCCGGTGATCGAGATGTAATAGACGAACCCGCTCGCATCCCGCAGCAGGGTTGCGAGCCGCGCATCGTCGGTTGTGGGGGCGACAAGGCGGATGAAGGCGATTCCTTCCGCTTCGGCAAGCGGGCGCAGCTCCTCGTCCTCCTCGGGTGGGAGGTCGACGACGATCAGCCCATCGACGCCGGCCACGGCAGCGTCGCGCACGAACGCCGCAGCGCCATAGCGATAGATCGGGTTGTAGTAGCCCATAAGGACGATGGGCGTGTCCTGCTCGCTCGCACGGAAGGCCCGCGCGATATCGAGGGTCTCGCACATGTTCGCACCGGATTTGAGCGCGCGCTGGCTTGCGGCCTGGATCGCGGGTCCGTCCGCCATCGGATCGGAGAAAGGCATGCCGAGTTCGATCAAATCCGCACCGGCACCGGGCAAGCCCTTGACGAGTTCGAGCGAGGTCTTCGGATCGGGATCGCCCGCGGTCACGAATGTGACGAGCCCCGCGCGCGCCTCGGCGGCGAGGGCGGCAAAACGCCGCGCGATCCGATTCTCGGGCGGCTTGATCACAGTGCTGCACCGAGCGTTTCGGCGACCGTGAAGATGTCCTTGTCGCCGCGCCCGGAGAAGCACACGACGATGAGGTGATCGGGCGGAAGGGCTGGTGCGATCTTCGCCACATGGGCCAATGCGTGCGCCGTTTCGAGGGCCGGGACGATGCCTTCGAGTTTGGCGCAAAGCTGGAACGCGTCGAGGGCCTCCCGATCGGTCGCGGCGACGTATTCGATGCGGCCGGCATCCCTTAGCCAGGCGTGCTCGGGTCCCACGCCGGGGTAGTCGAGCCCGGCGGAAATCGAATGCGCCTCGGTGATCTGGCCGTCCGCATTCTGCAAAAGGTATGTGCGGTTACCGTGAAGAACGCCCGGCTTTCCCGCGCTGAGAGTTGCGGCATGAAGCCCGGTTTCAATCCCCTTGCCCGCCGCCTCCACGCCGATCATGCGCACGCCCGCGTCGTCAAGGAACGGATGGAAGAGACCCATGGCGTTCGAGCCCCCGCCCACGCAAGCGACGAGCGTGCCGGGAAGGCGGGCCTCGGCCGTCATCAATTGTGCGCGCACCTCCTCGCCGATCACGATCTGGAAGTCGCGCACGAGCGTTGGATAGGGATGCGGACCCGCAACCGTGCCTATGAGGTAGTAGGTGTCCTCGACGTGGGCGACCCAATCGCGCAACGCCTCGTTCATGGCGTCCTTGAGGGTCGCCGAGCCTGATGTCACCGGCTTCACTTCCGCGCCCAAGAGGCGCATGCGGAACACGTTGGGCTTCTGCCGCTCGATATCGACCGCACCCATATAAACCGTGCATGGCAGGCCGAAGAGGGCGGCGACGGTCGCCGCCGCCACGCCATGCTGGCCGGCACCCGTCTCGGCGATGATGCGCTTCTTGCGCATGCGGCGCGCGAGCAGGATCTGGCCGATGCAGTTGTTGATCTTGTGCGCACCCGTATGGTT
>DATDHA010000219.1:0-2709 GCA_036521815.1 Alphaproteobacteria bacterium
ACCAGGATGGACGCCACGTGCGCAAGTGCGGCGTCGCCCGCGCCGTGGCCGTGGGCATCGTTGATCGTCTTCAAGTCGTTGAGGTCGAAATAGACGATGCTGCAGGGAACATTGTGACGCCGGGCGTAGCTGAGAATGCGCGAGAGCTCCCGCACGAAGGCGCGGCGGTTGACGACGGGGACGAGGGTGTCTTCGTCGGCGAGCCGCTCGAGATAGCCGACCCGGCGTTTGGCTTCAGTGAGTTCCCGGCGAAGCGCGTCGACCTCCGCAAGGAGCGCCATGACCGCCTCGCGCACCCGCGGGGTGAATTCCGCCTCTGGGATGCCCGAGACCGTTGCGATATCGGTGATGGGTGCGGCCTCGGCGGGATGCTCGACCGCGCGCGCGCCAGCGTCGGCGCCGACAGCAGCTATGCCGCGCGCGCCGCGCGCACCGGTCTTCGCATCGATCTTCATGGCGAACCGTCGAGCCTCCCTCGCCGGCGACCAACGGGGCCGCCTCTTTGCGTGACGCAGAACAAGGCGCGCAAAGCGCACCGGCGGCCGATGTGGCCACCTCTTTGCGTAACGCAGAACAAGGCGCGCAAAGCGCGCCGGCGGCCATTGTGGCCGCATGGAACCCGATTCGCGTCTTTGGACAGAATACCATGAGAAACGATGAACAGGCGGCCCCGCGCGCTGGTGGGGCGAAAGGCGCGCCGGGGTCCTCGCGCCGGGGCGCTTGCCAGGCAAACCGCGGCCCCTATAATCCCCCTCTTTCTTCGGCCGGCCTGTCTTGCGGCGGCCGGGCGGACGGGGAGCAAGGTCTTGAGCGCACGGGCTAAGAAAAGGTCGACCCCCACCAGGGGGCGCGCGCGGACCAGTGCTATCAGAAAATACAAGAAAGCCTCGCCTGTCGTCGGCATCATCATGGGCAGCCAATCGGACTGGGAGACGATGCGCCACGCCGCCGAGACTCTCGCCAAGCTGGGCGTGCCGCACGAAACGCGGATCGTCTCGGCGCATCGCACGCCAAAACGGCTTTTCGCCTATGCCGATAGCGCGCGCGAGCGTGGCCTCAAGGTGATCATCGCGGGAGCCGGTGGGGCCGCTCACCTGCCGGGCATGACCGCGTCGATAACGCCGCTGCCCGTCTTTGGCGTGCCGGTCGAGAGCAAGGCGCTCTCCGGTCTCGACAGCCTTCTCTCGATCGCTCAGATGCCCTCGGGCATCCCGGTTGGCGCCCTCGCGATAGGCAAGGCGGGTGCCGTCAACGCAGCCCTCCTCGCGGCCGCCGTGCTGGCACTAGGTAATCCTATCGTGGCAAAGACGCTCGATCGCTATCGCGCCATGCAAACGGCCGCCGTCGGGGACAAGCCGACCAAGGCATAGTTCGATGAAACGCTGCCCTTGAGGAACGATGACCGACGAAAAAACAGCGACCCAAGAAAAAACGACCGCTGCGGCAATTCGGCCAGGCCCCCTGCCGCCGGGGAGCCGCATTGGCATCCTGGGCGGGGGACAACTCGGCCGCATGATTGTGCTCGCGGCGGCTCGTCTTGGCTATCGCGCCCATGTCTTCTGTCCTTCATCGGACGAACCCGCACTTCAGGTCGTCGAGGCGCGCACCGTGGCGTCCTATGACGACTGGGCGGCGATCGACGCCTTCGCGGATGCGGTCGATGTGGTGACCTTCGAATTCGAAAATGTCCCGTCGACGGTGGTCGAGCGGATCGGGGCTAGGGTGCCGACGCGGCCCGGCTGGAAAACGCTCCACATCGCCCAGAACCGCCTGCGCGAGAAGGACTTTCTGCGCGGGATCGGCGTGCCGACCGCCGATTATCGCGAGATCACCGGCATCGACGGGCTTCAGCGGGCAATTCGCGACCTCGGCACCCCTGCCGTATTCAAGAGTGCCGCCTACGGCTATGACGGCAAGGGTCAGGTTCTGATCAAGTCCGACACGGATTTGCGCGAGGCGTGGGCGACGATGGGTGCTGAGCTCGGCATCCTCGAAACCTTCGTCGATTTCGAGACCGAGATTTCCGTGATCGTCGCGCGCGGTCTCGACGGCCGGATGGCTGCCTACGATCCGGTCGAGAATTGGCACGCGAACCACATTCTCGATACGACGATAGCCCCGGCCCGGATCGCCTCGCGCCTTACGATGCAGGCCGAGGCAATGGCGCGGCATATCGCCGAGGCGCTCGAACTCGTCGGCCTCGTGGCGGTCGAGATGTTCGTTGCGCGGGATGGCCGACTCATCGTCAACGAGCTCGCACCGCGTCCGCATAATTCGGGCCACTGGACGATCGACGCCTGTGTCACGAGCCAGTTCGAGCAGATCGTGCGCGCCGTGTGCGGGCTTCCGCTCGGTGCCACCGAGCGCCATTCGGACGCCACCATGAAAAACCTCATTGGCGACGAGGTGGCGGACTGGCTGAAGATCCTGTCCGAACCGGGCGCCAAGCTCCATCTCTATGGCAAGGCGCACGCGCGGCCGGGGCGCAAGATGGGCCACGTCACGCGGCTCACGCCGAAGCGATAGGGTATCGCCGGCGGCCGTCGGGGCCGCCTCAGCGCATCCGATGCCGCCGACCTTCGGTCGATTTCAGGAGATCGAAGGGCGAGGGCAGGCCCGCTAAGCGCTCGCGCAGTTTGCCCACGAGTTTTGGCACCTGCATCACCTCGTCGATGCGGCGCCCGAGAAAAGCCCAAGTATCGGCGTTTC
>DATDHA010000220.1:0-1722 GCA_036521815.1 Alphaproteobacteria bacterium
CGGCGGTTTTACAAGCATTTCGGCGTCGACCCCTTCGGTATCCTGCGCGCGGTCATCGAGGATTTGCGAACCCACCAACTTCGCCAGGGTGGGAGCACGATCACCCAGCAGCTCGCGAAGAATCTTTTCCTCACGTCCGAACGCTCGATCAAGCGCAAGGTCCAGGAGGTGCTGCTCGCACTTTGGCTCGAACACAAATTCACCAAGGATCAGATCCTCACGATCTATCTCAACCGCGTCTATCTCGGCAACGGCGCCTATGGTGTTGAGGCCGCGGCGCGCAAATACTTCAACAAATCGGCGCGCGAGGTGACCCTTTACGAATCCGCCGTGCTCGCGGGCCTCCTGAAGGCCCCGTCCAGGTTCAATCCAACCAATGACCCCGACCTCACCGCTGAGCGCGCCGGCCAGGTGCTGGCCAACATGGTCGACGCCGGCTATCTGACGCCCGAGAAGGCGGCCAGTGCGGCGCGGGAGCGCTCGGCCCTCAAACCCGCTTCGGTCGCGGCATGGCGGGGACGCTATTTTGCCGATTGGACGATGGATCAGGTGCGTGACGTGCTCGGCTACGTCGAGCATGACATTGTCGTGAAGACGACACTCGATCCAAAGCTTCAGCAGCTTGCCGAGGACGCCGTCAACGGTGTTCTCGAGAAGGACGGCGAGAAGCTCGAGATCGAGCAAGGTGCGCTCGTTGCCTTGGGCCCCGACGGCGCCATCAAAGCACTCGTCGGTGGACGTGACTATCGACAAAGCCAGTTCGACCGTGCCACCCAGGCGCTTCGCCAGCCGGGATCGTCGTTCAAGCCCTTTGTCTATCTGGCCGGCCTCGAAGCCGGCTACGACGAAGACAGCGTCTTCGACGACGCGCCGATCACGATCGGCGGTTGGAGCCCCAACAATTACAACGACAAATATTACGGCCGTGTCACGCTCAAGGAAGCGCTCGCCCGCTCGCTCAATTCCGTGACCGCCCAGCTCGCCGAGAAGGTCGGCGTTGGTCATGTCATCGAGGTGGCGCATCGCCTCGGCATTACGTCGGAACTGCGCCAGGACACGAGCATCGCACTCGGCACGAGCGAAGTGACACTCCTCGAACTCACCTCGGCCTATGGCGGGTTTGCCGAGGGCGGCAGGGGTACCTGGCCCTACGGCATCGTCGAAATCGACGACCGCGACGGTCGCGTGCTCTATCGCCGTGCAGGGTCCGGCCCCGGCAAGCTGATGACCCCGCAGCAAGCCGCGAAAATGGTCGACATGATGTCGGCGGTCATGACGATGGGAACCGGCAAGGCCGCCGCGATCGGCCGGCCGGCCGCCGGTAAGACCGGAACGACGCAGGACTACCGCGACGCCTGGTTCATGGGCTTCACGCCCGATCTCGTCGTTGGCGTGTGGGTCGGCAACGACGATCATTCCCCCATGAAAAAGGTCACCGGCGGGACCGTGCCGGCGCAAATCTGGCACAATTTCATGATGGCCGCACTCAAGGACACCCCACCCCGCGATTTTCCGGAACCGGCCACCGTCATCGAATCGGTGCTTCAATCGCTGCTGGGCACGTCGAAATCGCACTTGTCGGGTGCTGCTTCCGGAGGTCCCGGATTCGGCAAGCCCTCCACCTACACGAAGATCGAGCGTTGATCCCGGCGGGGGTGCGTCAGTCGTCGTCGAGGATCCTGTCGCCGCGGTGTGAGAGGAGTGCTTTTGCGTAGCGGCGGG
>DATDHA010000221.1:0-10980 GCA_036521815.1 Alphaproteobacteria bacterium
GGTCGAATAGGTCGTCGTGTACGCCCCGCAGGAGAGGATGCGAACCTTGTCGCCCTCCTTGAGCGACAACGGCAGACGATAGGTTGTCTTCTCGTAGAGAATATCGACGCTGTCGCAGGTCGGGCCGGCGAGCACGACCGGACCCGTGGCGTCGCCGTCGTGCGGCGTGCGCAGGCGATATTTGATCGCCTCGTCCATCGTCTCGACGAGACCCGAGAATTTGCCGACATCGAGATAGACCCAACGCGTCTGCTCTCCCAGGTCTTTGGTCGAAATCAGCACGACTTCGCTCTCGATGACGCCGGCATCGCCCACGACGGCGCGGCCCGGTTCGACGATGAGTTCGGGCATGCGCCCGTCGAAGTGTCTGCGCACGGCGGCGATCACGGCCGCACCGTAATCCTCGTTCGACGGGACGTCCTGATGATAGCGACTGGGGAATCCTCCGCCGAGATTGATCAGGCGCGCGTCGACACCTCGCGCACGAAGCTCCGCCCACAGGCGCGCGATCTGGCCGAGCACCTTGTCCCACTGGGTGACGTCGGTCTGCTGAGAGCCGATGTGGAAGGAGATACCGCAGGCATCGAGCCCACGGGCCTTGGCGTGCACGAGCAACTCAACCGCCATGCCGGGCGAACAGCCGAATTTGCGCGAGAGCGGCCATTCGGCACCCTCGTTGTCGACGAGGACGCGACAGAAGACGCGGCTGCCCGGTGCGACGCGCGCGAGCTTTTCAATCTCGTTTTCGGCGTCGAAGGCGAAGAGGTGCACCCCCTTCTCATAGGCGTAGGCGATGTCGCCTTCCTTCTTGATCGTATTGCCGAACGAGAGCCGCGCAGGGTCGACCCCATGGGCAAGGCACAGATCGATCTCGCCGGGGCTTGCCGCATCGAATGAGGCGCCCAGGCGCGCGAGGAGCCGGATCACCTCAGGTGCTGGATTGGCCTTCACCGAATAGAACATCTGGGCCGGCTCGAGCGAGCGGGCCAGTGCCAGGAAGTTCTGCTCGACCATGGCGAGGTCGACCACCAGGCACGGCGTCGCCGGTCGAACGGTATCCAGGAACTCGGCGATGCGCGGCGTGATGTCACCGCGCGCGACGTGCGGTGCTACGACGCGAAGGCGCGCCTTCGACTTGCGCTTGGAGGGGGGACGGGCGCGTGCCGGCTCCGGTTGCGGTACGGGCTCGCGCACCTCGGCGCCAGCCTGTTCGCTGGAACCTACGGCTGTAGCCGATGCATGATTTCCGATTTGGCGACGACGGGTGGCGTGGCCACCCTTATTGGCTGCGAACATCGATTGCTCCCTCTCGGTCCGGCATTCCGCCGAATGACTACCCAAAAGAGACGCGACCGTCGTTGCATAACCACAGAGGGCCAGCGGCACGTGCGTATGCGTCAATAAACCTACATACGCCCTTTCAGACGATACGCAAGAAAATTTTTCACAAAGAGCGCCAAATCTTCGCGAGCGGGCATGCTCGAAAGTCTTCAGACAAAGTTAACCATGAGGGTTGAACTCCGTAGCCAAATAAGAGATGGTTTGGATAGCAAACCCAGCACCTAGTCTGGGAGCGCATTGCGGTAGTGGGTCGAAAATAACTGATGTGGGGGCAGCATGACGAGTCGCAATCTCGCCAAAACGATGTTGTTTGGCGTCATCGCATCTCTCGTTCTCGTTACATCCGCCGACTTGACACCCGCCTGGGCCATCCAGTGCGCACCTTATGCCCGCAGCATTTCCGGCATCGATCTTCATGGCGCCGCTTGGACGTGGTGGGCATCCGCCGACGGCGGCTATGAGCGCGGCAATACACCGAGGATCGGTTCGGCGCTCGTCTTCAAAAGGCTCAAGGGCATGCCGTCGGGACACGTCGCGGTCGTGACGGCGGTCGTGAGTGCGCGCCTGATCAAGGTCAATCACGCCAACTGGGTGCACCATGGGCGGCAGGGCAGGGTCGAGACCGATGTCGCGATCTACGACGAGTCGCCGAACAACGACTGGAGCCAAGTGCGGGTCTGGTACGCGCCGGTTCGCGATCTAGGCGTCAAGGTTTATGGGACCTATGGCTTCATCTATCCCGTGGGAGCATCGGGCCGAGTGCCCGACAGGTGGCGCTGGGAAAGCTGACGCGCGCCAATATTCCTTCAAAGGGCGTGCTGCGGCGGTGTTTTCTCCCTTAGCACCTTCATTCGCCGATGGAAGGTGCTGAGTGAGCGCCTATCTCTGGATTGCACTCGGGAGCGCGCTCGGGGGTGCCGCGCGCTACGGTGTTGCCGGTCTTTTTGCGGCGATGCTCGGGCCCGCCTTTCCTTGGGGTACGCTGGCGATCAACCTGTCCGGCTCCTGGCTGATCGGCTTTTTCAATACATTGAGCGGGACCGACGGGCGCGTCCTGGTGCCGGTGCGCATCCGTCAGTTCGTCATGATCGGCATTTGCGGCGGCTATACGACGTTCTCCGCCTTCAGCCTTGAAACGCTCACCATGCTTCAGCGCGGTAGTGCCCCCTCGGCCGCCGCCTATGTGCTCGCCTCGGTGATGCTTTGTCTGGGTGCTGTCTGGTTCGGCCATTTGCTCGCGGCACGGATGAACCGCCTCGCGCCCTAGTTTCCCCGGTCATGCCTTTGCGGCCACCGCTTCGAGTTCGAAGAGCCACGTGGGCGAGGCAAGCGCCTTGACGACAACGAGTGTGGCCGCCGGTGCCGGATCCCTGATGAAGCGGTCGCGCACGGCGCGGGCGGCCGGCACATACGCCGGATCGACCAGGTAATAGTTGAGGCGCACGACGTCGCCGAGCCCCATGTCCACCGCCTTGAGGGCGGCTTCGAGGTTGCGCCACGCCTGGTCGGCCTGCGCCTCGAAGCCCTCGACCGCCGATCCATCGGGTTTGACGCCGACCTGGCCCGCGACATAGAGCCAGCGCGCGTTGGGTGGAATCTCGACCAACTGGCTGTAGCGGCCGGCCGGCGGCGCCATGGTCGACGGATTTAGATGTTTGAGCAAGTTTCGATCCTCCCTTGGGTGTTTCCCGCATGCCATGGGTGGTGCGCCGGCGTGCCGCCGATTTCGGGCGGCGCTCAAGAATGCCGCCGATTTCAGGGATGCGCCAGGGGGCGTGTGATTTTGGGCGTGTGATTTTGGGCGTGTGATTTGCGGGGCGCATAGTCGAGCGCTCCCCGTTTTCAGCCGCGCGCCTATGGCGCCGGTGTTCCGAGATAGACCTCGATCACGCGCGCGTCATTGCGCACGGCCGCCGGAGCGCCTTCGGCGATGACGCGACCGTTGGCAAGGCAAACCACGCGCGTCGCGAGTGGCATGAGAAACGGCATGTTGTGCTCGATGACGAGGAGCGTCAGGCTGTTCCCGGCGAGCGCCGCGAGGCGACGGGCGAGGTCGGTCTGCTCCGCCCCGCTCAGGCCGGCCGCCGGTTCGTCGAGGATGAGAAGGCGCGGCTCGAGCGCCAAGGCCCGTGCGATCTCCGCCCGGCGCCGAAGACCCTGCGGCAATTCGCCGGCCTTGCGCGAGGCGTGCTCGCGAAGGCCGAGATCGTCAAGAAGGGCGATGGCGCGGCCGCGCGCGCGCGCGAGCCGGACGTCCGTGACGCCGGTTGCGACGGTGGCCGCGAGCGAAGCACCCTCCAGGGTCGCGCGGGCGATGGCGACATTGTCGAGCACCGTCATATCGTCGACGAGGTTGCTCGTTTGAAACGTGCGGGCAATGCCGAGACGCGCGATGCGGAAGGGTGCTTCGTTCGCGATGTCGCGCCCAGCGAGGCGAATCCGCCCGCGCGCCGGCCGATAAAGGCCGGTGAGCAGGTTGACGAGCGTTGTCTTGCCTGAACCATTGGGCCCGATGAGGCCGATGAGCTCGCCTTGCGCGATACTTAGCTGCACGCCCTCGAGTGCGGTGACACCCCCGAAGGCGATCGTGAGATCTTCGACCTCAAGGAGCGGGATCTGGTGTGGCGCGGTCCGCGCGGGAACGCGCTGAGCGACGGGCTCGGGGTCGGCTGGCCGCATTTCCGGCCAGAGCAGCACTCGCACGCGCTCGATGGCACCCACGATCCCGTAGGGTGCGGCGATGATCGTGACGAGCGTCGCCGCACCATAGGCGATGAGGTACGAGCGCTCGAGCGAGCGGAACCATTCGGGCAGATGCGTGAGGAGCACCGCACCGACGATCGCACCGGCGATCCGCGCCTGCCCGCCAATGACGACCATCATGAGGCATGCAACCATGACCGGAAAGCCTAGGGCCTCGGGTGAGACGACGCCGACCGCGTGGGCGTAGAGTGCGCCTGCCGCACCGGCATAGAGTGCCGAGAGCAGGAGCCCGACCAGACGCAGATTGCCGATATCGATGCCGAGGCTGAGTGCCACGACGCCGTTCTCGCGCATGACTTGGAAGCAGCGCCCGTAAAGCCCGCGCATGATCTGCCAGCCAAATGCGCCTCCGACGGCCACGAGTGCCCAGACGAAAAGAAGGAGGGGCCAGCCCCGCTTGAATTCCTGCCCGGCGATCGCGATGGCCGGCACACCCGCAATGCCGTTGGCGCCGCCCGTGAGGCTCGTCCAATTGAGGGCGCCGAGGAGGACGACCTGACCGATGCCGAGGGTGGCGAGGGCGAAGTAATGGGTTTCGAGGCGCAGGACCGGCAGCGCCACGAGGAGTGCCACGAAGCCTGGAATTGCAATAGACAGCATAAAGGTTGCGGGAAAGCTCCAGCCGAACGAGGTGCTGAGAATTGCCGTCATATAGGCCCCGAGGCCGAAGAAGCAGCCCTGGGCGAGCGACAAGGCGCCCGCAAAGCCGAAGACGAACTGATAGCCGATCGCAAGAAGCGCGTAGACGCCCGAGATCGTGAGTACGCGAAGCGTATAGGGGTCGCCCTGGAATATCGGGTAGCAGACGAGGATCGCCGCGAGTGCGGCGAGTGGGAGACGGATTCCTGCGGTGAGGAAAACCGCCATCAGACGCGCCTCTGCGCGCGCTCGCCGAAGAGGCCCCGGGGCCGGAAGAAAAGGATCGCGAGAAGGGCGGCATAGAGAAGGGCCGTCGCCGCGGCATAGGAGACGTAGGCCGAGACGATCGCTTGGAAGGCGGCGATGAGGAGAGCACCCGCCACCGCACCCTCGATGCTGCCCCAGCCGCCGATCACGACCGCGATATAAGCGGTCATGATGAAGTCGGTGCCGCGGGTCGGTTCGACGAAATATTTATGTGCCAAAAGGAGTCCCGCCGCACCGGCCAAGGCCGAGGCTAAGGCGAAGGTGAGTGCGATCATGCGCGTGACGGGAATGCCGATCGCGCGCGCCATGTCGCGATCTTCCGCCGTTGCGCGCAACGCTCGGCCAAGCCGGGTGCGGGCGAAGAGGAAATGCTGGGCGAGAATCGCCGCCGCGGCGACGAGGATGATCGCGAGCGACTGCGCGCCGATCGTGACACCGCCGCCGATCTGGAAGACCCGGTCGCCGAGGAGTGCGGGTGCGGCGCGCGGGGCGGCGCCGAAAATCGCGTTCGCCGTGTTCTGAAAGACGATGCCGAGCGCGATCGTGCTGATGTAAACCGCAGCCGGTGGGCGGCGCATGAGGGGGAAATAGGCGAGCCATGAGAAGACAACGCCGAGGGCCGCCATCGCAAGCATCACGAGCGGCAGGAGGACGATACCGGGCAGGGGCAGCACCTGCGCAAGGGCGATGGCGATGAAACCGCCCACCATCACCAGATCGCCATGGGCAAAATTGACGGCACCCGTTGCGTTGAGCACCAGCACGAACCCGAGTGCGACCAGCGCGTACGCCGCACCGAGAGCCAGGCCGTCGATGGCGAGCTGGATCAGCGCCACGAAGTCTCCGCAAGGTGCGGGGTCGGGGCCGTCCGCCTATGGTGCCGCGTCCACATTCTCGTAGCGCTTGACCACTTTCGGAATGCGTGTCTTGCCGTCATAGCAGACGATCTCCGCCGAATGGGCCATGTTGCCGGCACCGTCCGACTTGTATGTCATGGCGAGGCCTTTGAAGCTTTTTGCCGAGAGATAAGCGCGCACGTCCTCGGGCGTCTTCGCACCGTCCTCGACCGCCTTCAGCACCATCGCGACCCCATCATATTGGCCGAGCGCGTAGGCGTCGGGGTCGGTCTGGAACGCGGCCCGATATTCGGCAAGCCATTTCTTGACCGCCGGAGTCTCGCTCGATACCGGTGTAGAACTCGTCTCGGCGCACACGCCCTTCATCTCGTCGGGCTCGAGAAGGGCCGCGGTCGAGGGCTGATGCATGGCCGAGCCGGCGACGATCGGAATCTCGAGCCCCATCGAAGCCGCCTCCTTGACCACGAGCGCCATCGAACCCGCATGGAGCTGGAGGACGAGCACGTCGGGGCTAGCCTCGCGGACCTTAAGGAGAATCGGCAGCATGTCCTTGACGCCAGTGTCGAGGCTGTCTTCGAAGACGAGCGGTGTTCCGAGCCTGTTGAACTCGGACGCCAGCACCGCTTCTCCGCTTTGGCCGTAGGCGGTCGTCTGGAAAAGAAGTGCCGGCCGCTTTTTGCCGAGCGTTTCCACGGCATATCTCGCCTGTGCCACCTTCACTACGTTGTCGGCGGGGAAAAAGCGGAACACGTAGGGGTTGCCCATTTGGGTGATTTTCGCGGTCCCCGAAACGGTCACGAGCGGGACCTTGTACTGGCTCGCGAGCGGGAGCATGGCCAGCATCTGGATGCCGAGGATCGGGGCGACGATCGCGATCGGTGTTTCGGTCGAGACGGCCTTTTCGAACGCGTTGACCGCGATTTCCGGCGAAGTGCCGGTATCCAGGATTTCGCCCTTCGCTTTGATGCCTTGGGGCGCGTGCTCGAGGGCGAGGACGGCCCCATTGCGCTGGCTGTTGCCTTCGAGCGAGAGAAATCCTGTGATGGGAACCAGGATCGGGATGTCGACCTGTGTGGCTTGGGCGGTGCGGGTCCCAAACGCGAGTGCCAGGCACGCCGCCGCCCCGAGGATCCCAACCGGCAAAGTGCGCTTCTTCATCCTCGCAATCCCACTGCTAGATCGTTCGCGCGCAATGATAGCGTATAGGGCGGCACACAGGGAGGGAGGTGGTGCCAAAGCGCTGAATTGCCGGCGGGGCTTTGGCTTTACGGCGGCAGGACCGCTTCGATTTCCTTCACGATCGCCGGGTCGAGCGGGCCGACGCGCGACGGCCACATCCCGGCGAGCTCGCCGTCGCCTCCGATCAGGTATTTGTGGAAATTCCAGCGCGGTGCAGCGTCCTCGCCGAGCTCGCCCACGACCCAGCGATAGAACGGGTGTGCTGCCTCGCCGAGCACCTTTTCCTTGGCGGCGAGCGGGAAATCGACGGCGAAGTTCGTCGTGCAGAACGTCTTGATCTCGGCCGCCGTGCCCGGCTCCTGCTCGCCGAAATCGTTCGACGGCACCCCCAACACGACAAGCCTGCGCGCCCTGTATTTCCGCCACAGCGACTGAAGGTCCATGTATTGCGGGGTGTAGCCGCAGAATGACGCCGTGTTGACGACGAGCACGGGCTTGCCCCTGTAATCCGCGAGCGGCAACGGATCGCCGTCGATCGAGCGGAAGCTGAAATCATATGCGGACATGGCTCCTCCCTCGTATCGTTTCCTCAGCTATAGCGCTCTTCCTTCCAAGGGTCGCCGTAGTTGTGGTAGCCGCGCACCTCCCAGAAGCCCGGGCGGTCCTCGGCGGCGAATTCGAGGCGTTTCACCCACTTCGCACTCTTCCAGAAATAGAGATGCGGCACGACGACACGGACCGGACCGCCATGCTCGCGGCTGATCGGCTCGCCTTCCCAGCGGTCGGCGAGGATCGCATTCTCGACGGCGAAATCGGCGAGCGGGATGTTCGTCGTGTAGCCGTCGAAGGCGTGGAAGATGACGTGCTTCGCCTCGGGCTTCGGTTTCACGAGTGCTATCACGTGGCGTGCCGCGACCCCTTGCCAATGGTTGTCGTAACGCGACCATGCGGTCACGCAATGAATGTCGGATTGGGAGCGAAGACGCGGCTGGGCGAGGAAATCGTCCAAGGTCCAGTGGAGCGGATTGTCAACCTGCCCGTCGACGTCGAGGCGCCAGCGTGAAGGGGGAAGCATCGGCTGGATGCCGAGGTCGAGCACCGGCCAATTCTTGACTTCGCGTTGACCGGGCGGCAGACGCTCCCGCTGCGGCTCGCTCGACCGCCCGGTAATGAGGCGGCCTTCGCGCGCCCATTTCTCCTTGCTTGCCACGAGCTTTTCTTTGATGCCCGTCATCAGACCGGGCTTGGCGCCGTCTTCGTCCATTCGAATGCCTCAGCCTCTCGCCAGGGCGCTTGTGCGCCATTTGGCCATAAGATTCGGCCATAAGATACTGCACGGTTCGGCCGGGGCAAACCTGTAGCAGGCCGATGGCCTTGACGCGCAGCACCGGGCTTGCGAGGTTTCCCCGCATGAACATCGATTATGGGCGCACGGCCAAGGACTACAGCCGTCACCGTGCCGGATTTCCCGAGGCTTTTTTCGACCGGCTCGGCGCTTTCGACATTGGGCGGCCGGGCCAACGCGTGCTCGACTTCGGCACCGGCACGGGTACCGTCGCGCGCGGCCTCGCCCGGCGCGGTTGCAATGTCACCGGACTCGATCCTGCAGCCGCCCTCATCGAGGAGGCGCGCCGGCTCGATCGCGAAGCCGGCGTTGAAGTCGCCTATGTCGTCGGCCGCGCCGAGTCGAGCGGGCTGCCGGGCGGGACATTCGAAGCGGTAACCGCCGGGCAGTGCTGGCATTGGCTCGACCGCAGGCTGGCGGCCGAGGAGGCGCGGCGCCTGCTCGTGCCGGTTGGGGCCTTGGTGATCGCGCATTTCGACTGGCTGCCGCTCGCGGGTTCGGTCGTCGAGGCGACGGAGCGGCTCATCCTCGCGCACAACCCCGCTTGGCCCTATGCGGGCCTCAACGGCATTCATTCCCAGTTTCTTGCGGATGTGTCGGGTGCTGGGTTCACTGCACTTGAGACCTTTTCATTCGACGTCGACGTGACCTACGGCCACGAGACATGGCGCGGCCGGATCCGCGCCAGTGCCGGGGTGGCGGCGAGCTTGCCGCGAGAGCGCGTCGCGCGCTTCGACGAGGCTCACGCGGCGATGCTCGCCAAGGACTTCCCCGAGGATCCGCTTGCGATTCCCCATCGCGTGTGGGCAATCGTCGCGCGTGCACCTGCGCGCTGAAGCATTTTCGGGCAAAGTGAGTGCCAGTTTGCCGCCGACGGCGGCGTCTTCAGATATTCGGCGACCGTGGGGTGCTGTCCGCGCGCTTCAAGAAGCGCGAGTGTGGCGCGCGACTTGGCGCAGCGCGGATTGTGATAGATGGTCAACGCCATCGCAGTTCCTTCTGGATCGCTCCGCCGCGGTTCAAGTGCGCCGGGGACGCCGCCTTTGCCGGGACGACGCGACCGTGGCGCATCTCGCTCGACGGCATTATTGGCGTCGCCGGATCAGCGCGTCAACATGCGCTGGACGAAAAGGCTCGCGATGCCGGCGGCGGCGATGATGCCAGCCATCGGCACCGCCGTGCCGTCGTTAAGCGCGCTGAGCAATGCGCTCAGGAGCGTGCCCGAAAGGAATTGGAGCGTGCCGGCAAGCGCCGATGCCACGCCGGCACGGGTGGGAAAAAGGCCGAGGCAGCCGGCCATTGCATTCGCGCCGACGAGGCCGATCGCCGTGAGGTAGGCAAAGAGGGGGAGAAGGACGACTGTTGGCCCGCCCCATCCGGTCGCCGCGAAGAAGGCCAGCGCAGCGCCAGAACCCGCCGCACCCAAGACACCGTAGCCGAGCATTCGGTCGACCCCGACGCGCATGACCATGCGGCTGTTCACGCCAGCACCCAGCAGGAAACCGACGACGTTGAGCGCGAAGATCTGGCTGAATGCCGTGGGCGAAAATCCGAACAGCGTGATGATGACGAAGGGCGAGCCGGTGATGTAGACGAACATGCCGCCATAGACGAGTGCTCCGCTCATGGCGTAGCCGATGAAGCGCAAGTGGGTCAGGGGTTCGACATAGGCCGCAAGCAGTGTCCACGCCCCGCCATGTGCCCGGCGCTCGGGTGGGAGGGATTCGCGCAGGAGTGCGATCGTCGCGAGCGCGCAAGCGAGGCCGAATCCGGCGATTATCCAAAAAATCGTCCGCCATCCCGAGAAATAGAGGATTTGACTCCCGACGAGCGGGGCCACGATGGGGGCGATCCCCATGATGAGAACCATGAGCGAGAGCACGCGGGCGGCCCGGTCCCGGCCGTAGAGATCGCGCACCATTGCCCGCGCGATCACGGGGCCGGCGCACCCGCCGATCGCCTGGAGAAATCGCATGGCGATGAGAAGGTTCAGACTGCCCGCGAAGGCGCAGCCGATGCTTGCAAAAGTGAAGAGCGCTAATCCGCCAAGAAGCGGGCGGCGGCGTCCGAAACGATCCGAAAGTGGTCCGTAAATGAGCTGCCCGCCCCCGAAACCGAGGAAAAAGGCGCTGAGCGTCAACTGCGTATCGGCAGGACTCGCGCCGAAATCGGCCGCGATCGTGGGCAGGCCAGGCAGGTACATATCGATCGACATGGGACCGAAAGCGGTGAGCGACGCAAGTACGACGATCAGCACGCCTTCGCGATGGCGAAGCGGGGGGCGGCTCGCGGTCGTGCCAGTCATGTGGACTCCGTGTCCTCCCGAGGATGCCTGCCGTGTCGCGATATGAACGGCGTAGTGCTTGCCGCAGCAAGTAGATACCGGACAACCGAAATTTGGCTAGTGTGGCGAATCCGAAATTCGCCACATCTGGGTGCGGGACCGTGAGCGAGTTTCGGATTCAAAGCCACACCAGTAATATGTAGTATCTAGTGTGGTCTTCGGATTTGAAGTTCCTAAACGCGGATGCCACCAAAATGTTAGGAACTTCAAATCCACCACACTAGTGCTAGGATTCGCGAATGAGC
>DATDHA010000222.1:0-5880 GCA_036521815.1 Alphaproteobacteria bacterium
CTCGGCGGGAGAGATCCGGCGCGAGAGGGAGAGTCCCGGCCGGCTCGGCGAATAGACGAGCCAATGCCCCGGCAGCGCAATCGCCGTCGAAAGCCGCGGGCCTTTCTGGGCGAATGCGTCCTTGGTCACCTGCACGAGCACCGCCTCGCCTTCATTCACCCGGCTCGAGATCGGACCGCCACCCGCCTTCCGGCTTCGCGCCGGCGCCCCTTGTGCGCTCAACGCATTCCGCGCGTCGTCGCCCGCGAGAAACCCGGCCCGGGCGATGCCGAGTTCGACGAACGACGCATCCATGCTCGAGACGACCTTGCTGACGCGGCCGAGATAGACGTTGCCGACGAGGCTCGCCGCATTCTGGCGTTCGACCACGACTTCCGCGAGGCGACCTTCCGACACAAGGGCCGCCCGCACCTCTCCCGGAGAGGTAGCGATCAAAATCTTGTCGATGCGCATCGCTCCACTCATCGCGGGGCCAATCCCTTCAACAAAGCCCCAATCCCTTCAACAAAGACCCAATCCTTTCAACAAAGACATCGTCTCGTAGAGCGGCAGGCCCACCACGTTCGAGTAGGAGCCCGAGAGAAACCGGACGAAGGCGGCGGCACGCCCTTGGACCGCGTAGCCGCCGGCCTTGTCGTGCCACTCGCCCGATTCGATATAGGCATCGATCTCCGCCGGCTCCAGTTGTTTGAAGGCGACGGTCGTCGTCACCACACGCCTGGTGGTGCGCCCGTCGGGGCGGAGAAGCGCCACACCGCCGATGACGCGATGCCGCCGGCCCGAGAGCATCGCGAGGCAGCGCCGCGCGGTATCCTCATCGAGTGCCTTCGGAAGGATGCGCCGGCCGAGGGCCACGACCGTGTCGGCCCCGAGCACGTATTTGCCGGGATGATTGGGCGCTATGGCGAGCGCCTTCGCCTCCGCCAGGCGAAGCGCGTGGGCACGCGGCAATTCCCCCGCCAACACGCTCTCGTCGACCGCGGAGGGTTCGACCCGCTCGGGCGTCACGCCGATCTGGCGCAGGAGCTCGAGCCGTCGCGGCGACGCCGAGGCCAGGATCAAGTGCCTCACCGTCCCTGCCTCCTGCTGTTGAAGCGACCTCGATGGAAAGCGCACCCGATCGGGCGCAAGGTTACTTGAATCGGGCGATGACTTGAACCGGCCTGTTGCCTCGTTCCGCCCGCCGTCGTTCGGCCGGACCCTTCACTTGAACCGACCAGCCCTTACTTGAACGGACCAGCCCTTACTTGAACCGAAAGGTGATGCGCCCCTTGGTCAGATCGTAGGGGGTCATCTCCACATTGACCCGGTCGCCCGCCAGCACACGGATGCGGTTCTTCCGCATCTTGCCGGAGGTATGCGCCAATATCTCGTGTTCGTTGTCGAGTTTCACGCGGAACATCGCGTTCGGCAGCAACTCCGTCACCGTGCCTGAGACTTCGATCAGATCCTCTTTCGTCATCACCCCTCACCGCTTCTGCCCATGGCGGGGAGAAAATGCGGCGTACACCTGTGCGGGTCAAGCATTATTGCACCGCGCGACAAATGGCGAAATGGCGCCTGGGCAGCACCGTAGAGATCAAAGTTAGGCGGCCGAAGGAAAAGGCGGGCAAATTTAAGGGCGCAATGAACGTGTACCAAAGGCCCTAACGGCCTGCGAGCGTCTGTCACCTATTACATCCGAGATTTGCGCTTGCGAACGCGGCCTTTGCTCGCCGGGCGGGTCTTGGGCTTTGGAGCCGTCTTACGTTGTGGCGGCGTGGCGATCTTCCGCTTGCCCCCCTCGCCGCAGCCGCACGCGGCTTCCGACATGCCTGTCGACTGGATGCGGCCCGTTTTCGCAAGTGCAGCACCGGGATTTCGATTAAGCAGCCCCTTCACAGTCTTGCTTTCCAGTTTTCCAAGAACCGCCTGAGCATTCTCGAATGTCATTACATCATAGAAACGGCCACTCACCACGCCGACGGCGAGGCCGGCACGTATCGCTGCCTCAAATAGAATGGGCTCGGCTTCGTCCTGTGAACAGACCCACAGCGCCGTAAGCCTGGATATGTCAATGCGGATGACGCCGTTTACCGCCGCATCGACATCGCGTCGGAGTATCGTGCTCAGCTCCATGAGCCAGGCCGGATTATCGGAGGTTGCAGACCGTGCCATCTAGCCACCTGTGCACGTGAAAGGCATCGGCGAAGGCGGGCGGGATTGCGAAAGCAAGCACCGACTTCGTTGACGTGTATTATAATGCACCATAAAGCCACCAACCAAAGCAAGAAAAATGTGCATTATAAGACGTAGCATGAAAATACCCGAAGCGGTTGCCTGGGCGCATGGATGTGCGCAAGGTCATCGGCGAGAATTTGCGTCGCTCAAGGGTGTCACAGGACCTCACGCAGGAGGTTGTTGCCGAGCGCATGGGCTTGGACCGCGCCTATATCAGCGGTCTGGAACGGGGTGAGCGGAATCCGACGGCAATCACCTTATGGCGGCTGGCGACCGCACTTGGCATCGAACCGGCGGAGCTGCTCAAGCGCCCGGAGCCATTGAGCCGCTCAAAAGCCAAATTGCCTCGCTCCTGACGTTCGAGAGCGGCACAATTCCACGGATTTGGCCCATCCGATCGTGGCCAGGCGCTCCGAAATCGCCGGACACTCAGGAACAACTCGGCACCCCCCAATGAGATCGAGCCGCATGGCCTCGTTCGATCAAAGGAGATTGCGTTCTTTGACAAGCCGCGAAGCGTCGTCATGCCCGGGATACCTGTTTCCAACCGTTGCGCCTCCCACCGAGTTACATACTATAGTACATAAACTTAAAGTATGTAAATCGCCGAACATAGCGCATGGACATGCGCAAACTGGTCGGACGAAACGTCAAGCGCATCAGGCAGAGAAAGGGCCTGACTCAGGAAAAATTCGCGGAATTGTCTGGGTTCAGCCAGCAATACATCAGCAGTTTAGAGCGCGGTCGACGTAACCCGACGGTCGTGACCCTGTACGAGCTGGCAATAGCACTGGGCGTCAGTCACATGGAGCTGGTCAGACAATCGAAGGCCAGGGACGAATAGCCCGGAAGATCGCGCATCACCATCTTCGATGGGCTGCCATTACCCTTTCCACTATCGCGATAGCGCATGCTTGCACGAAGCACTTGCGGCGAGCGGCGGGAGCGTTACGTAGCGGACCGGCCGACCAAAGTGCCTTAGCTCTCCCGGGACCTCTCGCTGCCATAGACCAGCACCTGCACCTTTTCGAGGGTGACGAGCCCGCTTACCATCATCCCGTCGAGCACGGGGAGGAAGGTGTCGATCTTCTCCGGCGCATCGACGATCTCGATGACGAGCGGAAGATCCTCGGACAGCCGCAGGATTTTCGAGGTGTGGAGCCGGCTCGAATGCCCGAAGCCCATCGGGCCGCGGATGACCGTCGCACCCGCCAAATGCGCTTCACGCGCCTTGAGCACGATCGCCTCGTAAAGCGGCTTACCTTCGAAGCGGTCGTTCTCGCCGAGGAAGATGCGGAGAAGGACGGCGTTCTTCGGAACCTGCAAGGCTGGCACTCCCTCGCTCAGTGCGGCGTCAGTGCGGTCCCCGCGAGGATGCCGAGATAGGCCGCGAGGATGCAAAGTACGACCGACAATATCACATTGCCCGCCGCGGGAACCCACTCTCCCTCGCGTGCCAGGTTGAGCGTCTGAAGCGAAAAGGAAGAAAACGTGGTGTAGCCGCCGCAAATGCCCGTCGTGAGGAAAAGCCGGACCGTTGGCCCGCCGATCGCGTCCGCACCCTGTCCGCCGAATGTCGCGGCGAGCCCGATGACGAACGAGCCGGAGATATTCACGAGGAGCGTCCCCCACGGGAACGTCTCGCCCATGCGGCGCGCGACAAGGCCCGATATCCAGAACCGCGCCATCCCGCCGATTACCGCACCGATCGTCACCCAAATTGCAGCGTGCATCGCCTTCTTACACCACTCGTTAGACCACTCGTGACACCACTCGCTACACCGTTGGCCGCAGCGGTGGGGGAAAGCGCGCCTCGATGCGCCGCAAGAGCTGGTCGCGGACCGCACGGTACGCATCGAGCCGCGTCTCCCGGTTGCCCTCGATCACGCTCGGATCGAGGGTCGGCCAGAATTCTACTTCGCACGCCATCGTGCGTGTGAGTTCGACGGCGGAGTGCTGGGCCTCCGGCGAGAGCGAAACGATCACGTCGAAGGAACTGTCGTGCAGCTCGTCGAAGCCCTTGGGCCGATGCTTGCCGATCTGGATTCCGATCTCCTCCATGACCGCGACCGCGAAGGGGTCGAGCTCGCCCGCGCGCACGCCGACCGAATCGACGAAAATCCGCCGATGGTGAAAATGCTTCAGCATTGCTTCCGCCATCGGCGAGCGGATGGAATTTCGCGTGCACGCGAAGAGAACACTCGAGGGGAGGTCCGCCACCGCCTCAACCCCGGATATGGAGGACGCAAAGGAGAGTGAAGAGTCGCCGCGCGGTATCGAAATCAACCTCGACCTTGCCGGCGAGGCGCTCTTTCAGGAGTTCCGAGCCTTCGTTGTGGAGTCCGCGGCGGCCCATGTCGATCGCCTCGATCTGGGACGGGGTCGCCTTGCGGATCGCCTGGAAATAACTCTCGCAAACGGTGAAGTAATCCTTGATGAGCTTGCGGAAGGGCAGCATCGAAAGTGCGATCTTCGTGAGCGGGGCGTCCTTCTCGTCGTGGATGTCCATGACGAGGCGGTTCTCTTCGATCGAGAGGCACAGCTTGTACGGTCCGCCAAGATCGCCGACCGGCATGAAATGATTTTCTTCAAGGAGATCGAAGATCGCAACGGCGCGCTCATGCTCCACGTCCGCGTTCCAGCGCACAATGCTCCGTTCATCGAGATGGATCTGGGCGATCCGGCAGTGCGATTTATCCTTGCCGCGGTCCGCCGCCATCCCCGCCCCTAGGTCTGGCGCTCGGCGAGGCGCAAACGCACCGAAAGCGCGTGCGCGGTCAGGCCTTCCGCTTCAGCGAGTGCAATTGCAACGGGGCCGAGCACGGCGATCGCGGCCCTGCCGACGCCGAGCACGCTCGTGCGCTTCATGAAATCGAGCACCCCAAGCCCAGAGGCGAAGCGCGCGCTACGCGCGGTCGGCAGCACGTGATTGGGTCCGCCCACGTAATCGCCGATCGCTTCCGGCGTATAGGGGCCGAGGAAGACGGCACCCACGTTCCTGATCGCGGCGAGGAGTGGCTCGGGATTGGCGACGGCAAGCTCCACATGCTCGGCGGCGATCCGGTCGGCGATTGCCGCCGCGTCCGCGAGCCTGCCGACCACGATCACCGCACCGTGCTTCTGCCAGCTTGCGCGTGCGATCCTGGCGCGCGGCAGGGTGCCGAGGTGAGCCTCGACCGCCTCGACCACGGCATCGGCGAAGCGCTCATCGTCGGTGACAAGGATCGATTGCGCGGCTTCGTCGTGCTCGGCCTGGGACAGAAGGTCGGCCGCGATCCACGATGGATCGTTCGCCTTGTCCGCGATGACGAGGATCTCCGACGGGCCGGCGATCATGTCAATGCCGACCGTGCCGAACACCTGGCGCTTGGCCTCCGCGACATAGGCATTGCCGGGCCCCACGATCTTGTCGACGGGCGGAATCGTCTTGGTGCCGTAGGCGAGGGCCGCGATCGCCTGGGCACCGCCGATGCGATAGATCTCGCCGACCCCGGCGAGCTTCGCCGCGGCGAGCACGAGCGGATTGACCACACCGCCGGGGGCAGGGACGGCGATCCTGACGCGCTCGACCCCGGCGACGCGCGCGGGAATCGCATTCATCAGGACCGAGCTTGGGTAGGCCGCCTTGCCACCCGGCACATAGAGGCCGACGGAGGCAAC
>DATDHA010000223.1:0-2530 GCA_036521815.1 Alphaproteobacteria bacterium
GCCCTCTTGGGCCAACAAGGAGGACTGCCATGACCGAAAAAACCGAAACGGATTTCGAGAAACTGCGCGGCGAATTGGCGCAGCTTCGCGCCGATCTTGGGAAGATCGCCGACACGATGCAGGGCCTCGTCCGGCACGGCAAGACCGAGGTGTTCGGTAAGGCCCAGCAATCCGCAGAGCGAATCCAGGACGAGGTCAAGAAAAGGGCGGAAAGCCTCGTCCACGAAATCGAAGAGAGGCCGGTCGGCGCTGCTGTGGCTGCGTTCAGCATCGGCCTGATCCTCGGCATGCTGCTGGGTGGACGCCGTGCGTGACCGCCCGGACATTCGAGAGTTGCGTGCCGGGACATGGAACGACTCCTGAGGCGATTCACGGTCTTGGCCGTCTTGCTGTTGGCCGCCGCGATCGTCATCGTGGTCGGTGTCGCGTTTCTGTGCGGGGCGATCTATCTGGCACTCCTTGGGGTCGCTGCACCCCCCATTGCCGCGTTGGCGACCGGCCTCATCGCATTCGCGATCGCGTTGTTTATCCTGCTCGCCGCCTATCTCTTTAGCGGTCGGCGGCGTGTGGGCTCGACACGGCGAGGCGGCAATAAAGCTCACCGGGCGCCGTTCGCGATGGAGCTTGGCAATCTTGCCGGCGACGAGATCGGCGACCTCGTGCGCAAGCATCCGACTGCGGGGGTCTTGGTTTCCTTGCTGGCGGGATTCGCCGTCGGCCTCAGCCCGAGCCTGCGCAAGACGCTGCGCAGCCTGCTCGAGCACTGAGAGGCAGGTCGTTGGACCGGGCCTTCCGTTGGACCGGGCCTTCCGTTGGACCGGGCCTTCTTGATTTTCAGGCCCCTTATCCGCGATAACAGGGCGGCTTGGCCGCACTCGCCTCGCTCGGAGCATCCATCAGCCGGAGCAATGGAGATCGCATCGGTGTCCAATCGAACGAACGCTCTCGACCAACCGATCGGATTTGACGTGCCTTGCTGGACTGCGCGGCAGCCCCCGCCGCGCACGCCGATGGAGGGCCGCTACTGCCGGATCGAGCCGATCGATCCGGAGAAGCACGCGGCCGAGCTCTTCGCGGCCAATGCGCGGGACCTTGAAGGACGCAATTGGACCTATTTGGCCTATGGGCCTTTTGCGGATCTTGCCGGCTACCGCGGATGGATGCGTGCTGCGTGCCTTGGCGACGATCCGCTCTTCCATACCGTCATCGACGGCAAGAGCGGGACGGCGGCCGGTGTTGCGAGCTATCTGCGGATCGATCCGCCGGTCGGGGTGATCGAGGTTGGCCACATCAAGTATTCACCACTCCTTCAACGCACGCCGGCCGCGACGGAGGCGATGTTCCTCATGATGCGGCGCGTGTTCGATGAGCTCGGTTACCGCCGATACGAATGGAAGTGCGATGCCTTGAACGCGCCGTCACGCAAGGCAGCACTGCGGCTTGGCTTCAAGTTCGAAGGAATATTCCGGCAGGCGACGATCTACAAGGGCCGCAATCGCGACACCGCGTGGTATTCGATCGTCGACAAGGAATGGCCGCAGCTCAAGCGCACCTATGAGCGCTGGCTCGATCCGGCGAACTTCGACGTCGAAGGCCGGCAGCGCACCGCACTCACGAAACTTATGAAAGAGATCGCTTGAGGGTCCAACAGCCGGGCCCAATAGCCGGGGGACGTCATTAACCGAATTGCCGACATGCCGCGCGATGGCGCGGCCGGGGACGGCGTCGCCGAAGTCGCGGCCGAACGCCGGGACGATCCGCTCGCGGGCATCGTCCTCATCCTCGTCGCGATGGTGCTGTTCTCGTTTTCCGACGCGACCGCGAAGTTCCTCACGCAGTCGCTCCCCGCACTCGAGATCGCGTGGCTCCGGTTTGCCTGCTTCGTGGCGATCCTGCTGCCGGCACTCGCCAAAACGGGCAGGCAGGGGATTCGCTCGCGCAGGCCATCGCTCCAAATCGTTCGCGGCCTCAGCCTCGTCGCTTCAAGCGTTCTCTTCGTACTCGCGGTCAGATACCTCCCGATGGCGGACGCCACGGCGACGAGCTTCGTCTCGCCCCTCTTCACAACGGCACTCGCGATCCCCTTCCTTGGCGAACGGGTCGGCATTCGGCGCTGGAGTGCGGTCGTCGTCGGCCTGATCGGCGTCCTCATCGTCGTCCGTCCTGGCACGAGTGCGTTCCATCCTGCGGCGATCCTCCCCATCCTCTCGGCCATGAGCTGGGCCATGGCGATGGTGATCACGCGGAAAATGAGCCATGTGGACGGCATCGTCACGATGCTCGCTTACGCGGCCGGTGTTGGCTTCATCGTGCTGAGTGCCACACTCCCGTTCGTATGGGTTCGGCCGACCTTTGGCGAGATTGGACTGGGCATCTTCATTGGGGTGGCGAGCACGGTCGGACAGTGGCTCATCGTCCAGGCCTACCGCCGGGCGAGCGCTTCAGTCCTGGCACCCTTTTCCTACAGCCAGCTTCTATGGTCGGGCACGCTCGGCTTTGTCGTTTTTGGCGCCGTACCCGACGGATACAC
>DATDHA010000224.1:0-5783 GCA_036521815.1 Alphaproteobacteria bacterium
GGGATCGTGCGGATATCGATAAGGTGCCTGACGGCGTGCGCGCGCAGCATCGCGATCAGTTCTTCGAGGGTGCGGGTCGAATGCCCGATCGTGAGGATCGGATTGGGCGGCATGTGCGCTCCCTTCCGCACCGGCACTCGCGGTCGAACCTGACCGGAGTCAGGCAGCGCTCAAATCCTCGCCCGCGAGCGCCTTGCGCATGAGCGAGATCGTCTCGGGGACGCCGTAGAGCGCCATGAACGAGCCCATGCGCGGCCCCTGACTTTCCCCGAGAAGAACTTCATAGAGTGCTTTGAACCAATCGCGCAGATTGGTGAAGCCGTGGCGCTTCCCGACCTCATAGATTTCGGTCTGGATTGCCTCGCCGTCCGCATCCTTGGGAAGCCGCTCGAGCAGGTTGAGGAGTTCCGTCATCGCCGCGCGCTCCTGTTCATTCGGTGCGCGGAAGCGCTTCGCCGGCTTCACGAAGTCGCGGTAATAGGCGAGCGCGTAGCCGACGAGGCGATCGAGCATCGGATGGCGCTCCGGACTGCTGCCGGGCAAGTAGCGCGAAATGAAGCCCCACATGACCGTCTTGTCCTCGGTGTGGCAGACGCTCGCGAGATTGAGGAGAAGCCCGAAGCTGAGCGATGCCTCGATCGTCGGCGGCTTTCCGTCGTGAATGTGCCAGACCGGGTTTTCTAGCTTCTCGGCCTCGCCCCGCGACGGAAACGAATCGAGGAGTGTCAAGTAATCATCCACCTGGCGCGGGATCACATCGAAGTAAAGACGCTTCGCCGCCCGCGGCTTTTGATACATGAAGAGCGAGAGGCTCTCGGGTGGTGCATAACGCAGCCACTCGTCGATCGTGAGGCCGTTGCCGCGCGACTTCGAGATTTTCTCCCCGTTCTCATCGAGAAAGAGCTCGTAGGTGAAGCTTTCGGGCGGCGTCGCACCCAGGATGCGGCAAATCTGGCCGGAGAGCCTGACCGAATCGATCAAATCCTTGCCCGACATCTCATAATCGACCCCGAGGGCCGCCCAACGCATCGCCCAGTCGACCTTCCATTGAAGCTTGCAAGCCCCGCCGGTGACCGGCACCTCGGCGAGCTTGCCGCTTTCCGGATCGCGATAGACCACGGTGCCGTCGCCCGGCCTCCGCTCGACCATCGGGACTTGGAGGACGATGCCGCTACGCGGATCAACCGGGAGAAAGGGGCTGTAGGTCGACCGACGATCGGGCCCCAGTGTCGGCAGAACGACGGCCATCACCTCGTCGTAATGGCGGAGCACTTCGAGCAGTGTGCGGTCGAAAAGCCCGGCCTTGTAGCATTCGGTCGAGCTGCGGAATTCATATTCGAATCCGAACTGGTCGAGAAAAGCGCGCAGACGCGCGTTGTTGTGGGCACCAAAGCTCGGGTGCGTGCCGAAGGGGTCGGGAATAGCCGTGAGCGGCTTGCCCAGATGCTGGGCCAGCATCTCACGGTTCGGCACATTGTCCGGCACCTTGCGCAAGCCATCCATGTCGTCCGAGAACGCGAAGAGCCGGGTCGGCACGTCGGAGAGGCGCATGAACGCGTGGCGCACCATCGTGGTGCGCGCCACCTCGCCGAACGTGCCGATATGGGGCAAGCCCGACGGCCCGTAGCCCGTCTCGAAGAGGACGTAGCCCTTGGCGGGCGTTTTGGCATTGTCCCGCGCAAGGAGCTTTCTTGCCTCCTCGAACGGCCAAGCCTTCGCTTGCAGTGCCAGCTTCCGCTCGTCCTTCATGCCGTCCACGACGTCTCCATTCCTACTCCGCCCGAAGGTGCCTGCGCCGCATTCCGCGCAGTGCCGTGACGGCAAGAAGTGCTGTCAGCACATCGAGGATCGCAACAACGACAAAGACCAACGTCCAGCTCCCGGTCGTCTGCTTCAAATAGGCCGCCGCCGGCCCGCCGAGGATGGAGCCGACCCCTTGCGCAATATAAAGGAAGCCGTAGTTCGTCGCCGCGTATTTTGGGCCGAAGGTGTCGGTCAATGTCGAGGGGAAGAGCGAGAAAATCTCGCCCCAGCCGAAGAATACAAGCCCCGTGAGCACCACGAACATGACGGGGTTGTCGAGAAAAAAGAACAAAACGACGATCGCCGCCGCCTCGAGCGAGAAGGCGAGCGCCATCGTCGCTTCGCGCCCGATCCGGTCGGAAATCCAGCCGAAGAACGGACGGGTCAGGCCGTTCGTCACGCGCGAGAGGGTGAGCGAGAGCGGCAGGGCCGCAAACGTACCGAAGACGAGAGCATCGGCGACCCCGTATTCCTTGGCGAAGGGACCGACGTTCGAGACCACCATCAACCCACCCGTCGACATCATGGCCATCATGATGAAGAGGAGATAAAAGACTGGGCTTTGAAGCATGTCCTTCGGCGTATAGCTCCTGCGCGTCTGAAGCTCGAGCTTGACGATCTCGGGACCGTCGCTTTCGGGCCGCCACCCCTCGGGCGGGGTGCGCAGTCCCTGTGCGGCGAGAATGCCGACGACACCCTGGATGATGCCCCACAGGACGAGCGTGTCGGCATAGCCCGACGCCTTTATCATGCTATCGATAGGAAAACTCGTGACGAAGGCGCCGGCCCCGTAGCCCGCCGCCGCGAGCCCGGTCGCGAGGCCGCGCCCATCGGGAAACCAGCGCACCATCAGGCCGATGACGCCCACATAGATGATGCCGGTGCCGAGGCCGCCGATCACGCCATAGGTGAAATAAAGCGCGTAGAGATCGTCGACTTGCGCCGAGAGCACCCAGCTCCCGCCCGAGAGAAGCGCGCCGATCGCGATGAGCCGGCGCGGCCCGAACCGGTCCACGAGGTAGGCCTGGGCCGGAGAAAAGAACGTCTGAAGGATGATCAGGAGCGAGAAGGTCCATTGAAGCTCGGCGAGGGTCGTGCCGAGCTTCTGGTTGAGCGGGCCGGTGAAAAGCGTCCAAACATACTGCGGACTCGAGATCGACATCATTGCGATGACGCCAAGCACGAGCTGACACCATCGATTCCAGACGATTCCGGTGCGGGCCGAGGCTTCGGATATGACCATGTAGATCCCCTGTTCAAATCGCTTGTTTCAGCACCTGCAAAGCGCCAGCCCCGCGAAAATGCCATCCGGAGATCGCACGGGCAATCGCAATCGATGCGTGATTTTATTGCCTAAAATGCGGGCAGAATTCCACAAGCAACTCCTTAACCAAATTCGGCGACGCTCCCGGTCACAGTGCTGGCCGCCCGACGCGTCGCAAGTGATGGTGTTGGAAGCGTTGGCGCCGGACGAATCGAAATCGATAAATTGGGATCGTAGCGACGATAATGTACGCCCCTTATACTCGCCCCATGACAATCGCCTCCGAAGCACCTCGAGGCAAATCGCCCCGCGTCGTGGCTCCCGCCCTTGCCCTCGGCGTGCGCACGGCCGCGTGGCTCTCGACCGAGGGCGAGATCGAGACGCTGCCCATACAGCAGCTTGCGCGCCGTCTCGGCATCAGTCCAAAGCCGCTCGTCTGCCATCGGCCGTCGGTCGCCCGCCGCTTGGGCCTCGATCGTTTCGTAGCGCTCGATCTCTTGGAACTCTATGCGTTCGTGCGTCCGGCGAGCTTTTGTTTGCCGACCGCGCGCGGGCTCGCCCAGGCACTTGGCTTGCCGGTACCCCAGCGGCTCGAGGATGAAGCGCACACGCTCCTCCGGGGTGCCAAGCATCTCCTCACGGAACTCGCCGCGCGCGAATCGGGCAACGAGGAGACCGTCGCCCTCGCTCAGGCGATGGCGCGCGGGGATTGGACCTGGGGGCCTTTGGTGCTTGGCGCTTTGGGCGCCGCCGACGAGATATGGAATCGGAGCGGTGCCTTTGCCGTCTGGAAGAAGCTCCCGGCCATCGAGGAATATCCGCCAGAGCCCCCATCGGGCCACCGTCCGGTTACTCCCACCGAAGCGCGCCATCGTCTGGCCGAGCTCTTGGGTCCCGAGGCGGAGGATCGGCCTCAGCAAGCCGACTATGCCTCCGCAGTGACCGCCGCCTTCCAGCCGGCGAACGATGCGGGTGTGCCGCACTTCGTCCTCGCCGAAGCGGGCACTGGTGTGGGCAAGACGCTCGGATATCTCGCACCCGCAAGCGTGTGGGCGGAAAAAAACGATGGGCCGGTCTGGATCAGCACATATACCAAGAACCTTCAGCACCAGATCGATCGCGAGCTTGACCGCCTCTATCCCGCCTTGGCCGAAAAATCGCGCAAAGTCGTCATTCGCAAGGGCCGCGAGAACTATCTTTGCCTCCTGAATATGGAGGAGGCGGCGGAGCTTGCACGGCTTCAGCCGCGCGAGGGGGTAGCCCTTGGCCTGCTCGCGCGCTGGGCGGCCAGGACACGTGCCGGCGACATGATGGGCGGGGATTTTCCCGCCTGGCTCGTCGACCTCGTGGGGCGCGAGCGAAGCCTCGGCCTCGCCGACCGGCGCGGCGAATGCATCTATTCGGCCTGCCCGCATTATCAGAAATGCTTCATCGAGCGCAGCGTGCGCCGCGCGCGGCGCGCCGATATCGTCGTCGCCAATCACGCGCTCGTCATGGTGCAGGCGGCACTCGGCGGCGTCGACGACAGCTATCTGCCGACGCGCTATGTGTTCGACGAAGGCCACCACGTCTTCGACGCCGCGGACGCCGCGTTTTCCGCACATCTTTCGGGGCGGGAGACAGCCGATTTGCGCCGCTGGCTATTGGGTGCCGAAGCGCGCTCGCGCAGCCGTGCGCGCGGCCTCAAGCGCCGTGTCGAGGACCTGGTCGGCGATGACGCGAACGCGGTTGAAGCACTCGACGATATCATCCACGCCGCGCGCGAGCTTCCAGCCGACGGCTGGCTTCAGCGCCTCGCCCAGGACAACGCGGTCGGTACGACCGAGAATTTCCTTGGCAGGGTGCGCCAGCAGGTCGAGGCCCGCGCCCACGATACCGGGACGCCGTACCATCTCGAAACCTCGACGAGCGAGCCGGTCTTGGGCCTGATCGAGTCGGCTGAGCGGCTCGATCGGGCGTTGACCCGCCTGCTCCAGCCGATCCGCACGTTGTCCACGCGGCTGGCGGCTCGGCTCGACGATGAGGCCGCCGAGCTCGATAGTCCCACGCGCCTGCGGATCGAGGCGATTTGTCGCGGTCTTGAGCGGCGCGCGCATGCCCAGCTCGGCAGTTGGATTTCCATGTTGCGCTCGCTCGCCAAGGAAACACCGCCCGAATTCGTCGACTGGTTCTCGATCGACCGCCAGGACGGGCGCGACGTCGACATCGGCATGCACCGTCATTGGATCGATCCGACGAAACCTTTCATCGATGCGGTGGCCACGCGCGCGCACGGCATGGTCGTCACCTCGGCAACGCTCACCGACGGCAGTGCCGAGCCCTCGGCGGACTGGCAAGCCGCCGAAGCGCGCACGGGTGCGCGCCACCTTCCGAAGCCGGCAATACGCGCCGAAGTGCCATCGCCCTTCGACTATCCGAGCCAGACTCGCGTGGTCGTCGTGACCGACGTGCGCAAGGACCAGATGGACCAGGTGGCCTCCGCTTACCGCGAGCTCTTTCTCGCCTCGGGCGGCGGAGCGCTCGGCCTCTTCACCGCGATCACGCGCCTGCGCGCGGTCTATCAGCGTATCGCCGGCCCGCTCGAAGGTGCCGGCATTCCGCTCCTCGCCCAACACGTCGATGCGCTCGACACCTCGACGCTCATCGATATCTTCCGCGCTGAGGCCGATGCGTGCCTCCTTGGAACGGACGCGGTGCGCGACGGCGTCGACGTGCC
>DATDHA010000225.1:0-2654 GCA_036521815.1 Alphaproteobacteria bacterium
ATATAAGCGTGCGATGCGCCCAGGGGCACGCAAGGGAAACATAAAGGTGATATCGCCCTGCCTCGGCCTTGTAGCCCGAACGGCCATCGGCAGTGATCCAGTTGCGGAAAACCGACTCCTTGCGGACGAAGACCCCACCGCTCGTCGTCGCATCGCGCGCCTGGTCTCGCCAAACTCCGTCGATCAGGAGGCCCATGTGGCACCTTTCAACAGGCCGCATCCTTGAAAATGCGGCGTTTGCGGTTATTCGATACATTCGGCCGCCGGCAGCTCGGATTCTTGCGGCCCTTCGGGATAAATGGAGTTCGATATCGATTTGTCGAGAGCGGTATCCGCACAGTAAGCAAGACGCCCCGGCGTCACCGCACCCGCCCACCTCATCCGCCTGTATGGGCGCGAATGAAGGACACGATGTCCTCGGACGGAATGGCCAATCCGATATCGGCGGAATAGTTGCTCGCAATCATGCCCACCACTTGGCCCTCGCGGTCGAGCACGGGTCCGCCCGAATTACCCGACTCGATCCGCATCGCAAGCGCGATCGCGTTGTCGTAGCCATAGTCGTTGTAGCTGATGCGCGTCTTGAGGTGCCGGAGCACGGTGCCGACGCTCACAATTCCGCCGTGGTGCGCCGGCGTGCCGATGGTCAGCGCCGGCTGGCCCGCGGGCAGCGTGCCACCGTCGGCGAAGCGCGCAACCTGCATACCGTCGAAGGGCTCGATCTTGATGAGGCCGAGCTCGCGTGAGCGCTCGACCGCGACGACGCGGCCGAGATAACGCCGGCCGTCGAGCAGGATTACTTCGGCCTTGTACTTCGTCGAATTGGCGACGTGCGCCGGCGTCACCACATAGCCGCGCGGATCGGCGATGATGCCGCTTGCGAAGCTGAGTGCCGTCGAGGCGGGTGGGGCGCCGCGCTCCGATCCGATATCCTCGGGCGCATCCGAATAGACGCGCACGCGGACATAGATTCCGGCATTCCGCTCGGCGACCTCGCGGTAGTCCGCAAATGCAACGCCATGCGGGACCGGGAAGGGATAGGAGAGGGCGACGGCGGGTTCCGTCTTAGCGCCATCCGGCTTGGCGCTAGGTCCGTCGCAGCCCACGAGCGCGAGGCCAACCCCTCCGAATAGGGCTAAGACCCCGAATGCGAAAGCTCGTGGCCGGCTCGAATGCACAATTGCGCTAGGCGGCGTCATCGGAGCCAGAATCGGCATTCGCGTCGCGCCCGAGTGCTTCGAAGAGCGGTGCGAGATGAGCGCGATAATGCTTCCAGCGCCCGACCGAGCTCAAATAGATCGGCTGGCGCACCTGCCAGAAGCTCGCGGTTTGGATGGGACGATCCGTCGCGAAAAAGCGCAACACCCCCTCGTCCCACGGCAGCGCACAATGCTCGAGGATTCGTCGACACCAGCGCTCGGGATCGGCGACAAGCTCTTCATAACGCACTTCGAGCATGGGTCGCGGTAGCACGTTTCGCCAGTGAGCCATGAGCCTTTCATACTGGCGGTAATATTGTCCAAGGCGGTCGAGCGTGTTGGTGAAAGGCGTCGGTTCGGCGAGGTCTTGAAAATAGCACGAGAGGCAGGTGTCGAGTCGATCGCGCATGCAATGGACGATGCGGGCGTGCGGCAGCAGAAGTGCGATAAGGCCGATGTGCAGGAAATTCCCAGGCCTCTTGTCGGTGACGCGGAGTGCCTCGCCCGCACCCTGCCCGATCTCCGCAAGATAGCGCCCCGCCAGCGCTTCCGCGCCGGCCTCGTCGAGAAGGCGCACCGCCCTCGGATATTCCATGCGTGCGCCGCGCACCGCGGGCAGCAGACCGAGGCCGGTAACCAGGCGATCCACCGCGGAAAGTTCGCCCGCACCATGCACTGCAGGGTGGCTCGCGAGTATCTGTTCGATGAGCGTGGTGCCCGAGCGCGGCATGCCGAGCACGAAGATCGGCCGATCGGACGTGGCGCCAAAGTCCTGGTGCCCTTGGAAGAAGATGCCATCGAACGTTTCGATGAGGGCGTCGACATGGCGCGCGATTTGCGTGGGGTCGTAAGGGTGCATCCGCGCCTTGATCGCGTTCCCTTGCGCGTAGTGCGCGAAAGCCTCGTCGTATCCGCCCCTTCCGTCGGCGGCCCCGCCAATTGCGAAATGAAGGCTCGCCCTTTCCTTCTGTGACAGTTTTGGCCTTTCCAGCGCCTGTTCGATCCGAGCTCGCTCAGCCTCGGTCAGTTCGATCCCGCGCATGTTGGCGAGCTGCACAAATGCAGGCGGGTAAAGCGGATCGATTGCGAGCGCGCGGCGGACGGCGGTGGCCGCGTCGTTGAATTTTCCGATTGTTAGCAGGCATAAGCCCAGTGCCGAATGCGTCTCCGGTAAATTGGGATCGAGCGCCACGCCACGCTCCGCTTCGGACATTGCCTCGTCGATAGCGCCCTGCGCGCGGAGAACCAAGCTCAGGCCCGTATGGGCGAGTGCGGCTTTCGGCTCGATCGTAAGCGCTTGTCGAAGATACTGTTCCGCCTCGGCATAGCGATGAAGGTCGTCGCACACCACTCCCGCGTTGATGGCTGCCTGCACAAGGCGAGGATCCGCTGCAAGCGCCTCGCGATCGGTCATCAAGGCCGCTTCGAAGCGGCCTTCCGCGCGGACGGCGTTTC
>DATDHA010000226.1:0-2179 GCA_036521815.1 Alphaproteobacteria bacterium
ATCGCGCGAGACAGCGAAAAGGAGTACCGCAACGCCCGCCCGGCCGTCGGGGGTCTCCTCGGGCGCAAGTGCGCGCTCGATTCCCGATTCAACGCCGCAGCCGATCACCGACGTGGCGAACCCGGTCATGGAGTTCCCTGCAACCTCGGCCCACGCCAAGCTGTCGGCGGTGACGAGGAGGCGCGTGCCGCGCATCCCAAAGGCCTCGGCGAACGTCTCTTCGACGGTGATGCCCGAGAGTTTCACGCGCGGCTCCTCGGCCGGCAGGCATGCTCGATAAGCCGCACGCCGCCATCGGCAAGCTCGGCTTCGGAGATTCGGAAATGGTCGAAGCCGATCGTCATATGGTCGTCGAAAAAGGACTTTATGCGGCGTTCGATCGCAGCGTCGTATTCGGGTCTGACGATATGCGTGGCACTCGCGGGTGTTGCGAGCAATTCGCCCTGCCGTGCGACTTCGACCCCATCCTTGAAGACGTGGCGCGGGGTTTCGAACATGCGTTCGCGATCCGAATCCTCGGCATAAGCCACGATATCGGCCGCCGCACCGACGCCGAGATGCCCGCGGTCGGCGAGGCCGAGGATGCGCGCGGGCCCGGCGCGCGTCATGATCGCGATCTCGTCGAGCGTGTATTCACGCTCGATCGTGCCGAGCACGGTCGCGGCACGCGCCGCCGGATGGATCTGAGCCAGGCAATCGTTGCGAAAACCGCGATCCATGAGGAGCCGGATGAGCCTCGGATAGCTCGTGAATGGCGCTCCGTTCGGATGGTCGGTCGTGAGGAATACCCGCCATGGGTCCTCGATCAGCAGGAAGAGCTCAAGCCCGATCGCCCACTGCAATGCGTTGACGAAATTCTTGTCGCGATACCGGAACGGCACAAGCCCGCAGCCACCGTCGCATTCGATGTCCATGGAAATCCATTTGTCGGGGCTGGCCAGGCGACGGTTGCGGTATTGCGCCATGGTGTCGCCCGATGCCGTCACGGTCTGGCCGAACATGATCTGGCCGACGTCGAGGGTGACGGTTGGAGTTCGGTTGACTACCTCGGCGAGCCGTGCCGCGGCCGAGGAGAAATGCCGGTCGCCTTCGGTGCCGTAGCTGTGGAATTGGGCGTGGGTCAGGTGGAGCGGGAAGCCCTCCGCCGCCGCGATGGTGGCAAGGGTGGTGTCGATGTTGCCCGGCACGCCCAGATTGTTGCAGTGGACATGCAGCGGATGGGGCACGCCGAGCTCCCGGACCGCGCGCGCGAGCGTTTGGATCACCCGCCGAGGTGCGACACCGTGGTGCGGGCCCGCCTGGTCGAGCTCGAGACTACGGCTGTTGAACTTGAAGGCGCTGATCCCGCCCGGGTTAACCGTCTTGACGCCGAGTGCCGCCGTGGCACGCATCATCCAGGCGACATAATCGTTGATTTGTTCCTGCTCGGCACCCTCGGCGAGCATCTGGAGCAGGAGCTCCTCGTTGCCCAGCATGACGTAAGCACCCTTGTCCGCGATGGGCACGTCCGCCATCTCGAGATGTGCCGAGCGCGCGTTCGAGGGCACCATCGCGGGCTCGAAAGCGGCGGTATAACCCATGACCGCGTAGCGGTAGCCGGTCGCGAACGTCGAGGGACTGACGTGGCCGCTGCCGGCACGGGCAATGACGCTCCGCGAGAGTGCGTCGGCCCGATGGTCCTCGGCCATCAGGAGCCGTGCAAGATTGACCTTTCCGCCAGCGATGTGGCTGTGGATGTCGAGCGCTCCCGCCATCACGACGAGACCCGACGCATCGTAGCGATTGTCCGCTTGCCCGCCCTCGGGTGGTGCCACGATCCGACCATCCTCGATGAAAATGTCCGCGACCACGCCGTTTTTACGGTGCGCAGGATCGTGGATGCGCCCACCCGAGAGAGAGCTGATCATGGCGGGCACTCTCCCAACCGCGCGAGGATGGCGCCGGCCACCTCGGCCATCGAGGGCAGCCCACTCGATCGCGTTGCGGAGACCGGCAGCGCCACCACGTTGTCGGCCCGAACGACCGCGCCCCCATGATCCAACGCGGGCACGCCGACCCTGATGACGACGTCGGGCGCTCCCTCGACCGCGGTGTCGGCCGCGACGATGGCGATCGTCGGCAGGCTCGTCACCGGTGGCGGAGCCGGCGAGATCGCGACGGCCCACACCAGGGCGTCCAC
>DATDHA010000227.1:0-3106 GCA_036521815.1 Alphaproteobacteria bacterium
GGTTCGCCAACGCAACCCGGCTGAGCGATTTAAGGGCCCTATTGACGGGCGGACGAGCCCGATGTCTTTTGCCCGGGTAATGGTTTCCTCGACTGCCCCTCAATTCAGCCGCAACTGGTCCTTGCCCAATATCCTGACCTACGCGCGGGTCGCGGCGGTTCCGCTCGTCGCCGGGTTCCTGTTCTGGCCGCAGCAGCCGTGGGCGCGATGGACGGCGCTCGCGATCTTTGTCGCCGCCGGAATCAGCGATTTCTTCGACGGCTATCTGGCGCGCGCCTGGTCGCAGCAGTCCTCGCTTGGACGAATGCTGGATCCGATCGCCGACAAGCTTCTCGTTTCGGCGGCCATCCTGGTCCTCGCCGCCAACCAGACGATTTCCGGTCTCTCGCTATGGGCGGCGATCGTCATCCTCTGCCGGGAAATCCTGGTCTCGGGCCTGCGCGAGTTTCTTGCGGGGATCGAAGTGCGCGTTCCGGTCTCCACTCTCGCCAAATGGAAGACCACGATTCAAATGATCGCCATCGGTTTCCTGATCGTTGGCGATGCCGGCGACGTGATTGTGCCCTATACCACCGAGATCGGGATTGTCGGGCTGTGGGCCGCCGCGGCCTTGACCCTCGTCACCGGCTACGACTATTTGATGGTCGGGCTTCGTCATCTCGACGTGGACGCACCCTCGGCACCACCCAAGCCCAAACCCTCACCAAAACCGCCCGTCAACGGCGCCAAGGCCGCCAACCCCTGAGTCCGGGACCCGCCCGCATCGCGCGCCCCGCGCTTGACTTTGGCGCACTTGCGCCGGATAGCCTATAGATGGCGGCGCGCTCCGGCAGGCACTTTTGCATGAGCCGGGTTAGCTCTGCCGCGTGGATGGGCTTGCGATGAAGATCTTCGGCTTGGCGGGATGGAGTGGGAGCGGGAAGACGACGCTCTTGGTTCGCCTGCTTCCCGAACTTACCCGGCGCGGTCTCGCGGTCTCGACCATGAAGCATGCCCACCACGCCTTCGATGTTGACCAGCCGGGCAAGGACAGCCATGCCCATCGCGAGGCGGGTGCCGTCGAGGTGATGGTGAGTTCGGCCAATCGCTGGGCGCTCATGCACGAGCTGCGCGGTGCAGCCGAGCCGAGTGTGGAGGAGCTCATCGCGCACATGACATCGGTCGATCTATTGATCATCGAAGGCTTCAAGACCCACGCGCACGACAAGCTCGAGGTCTATCGCGCCTCGGTCGGCAAGCCGCTCATCTGTCGCGACGATCCCTACGTTGTGGCAATCGCGAGCGATGCGCCGGTTGGCGGCGTCGATATCCCCGTCATCGGCATCGACGACGTCGGCGCGATCGCGGATTTCATCGTCGCGCACACGGGGTTGGCCGGCTTGAGACGAGGAGTGGCTTAGGCGATGGCGCAACTCAGCGACGATTGCTTCGCCCACAGCGGCGCGCTGATGAGCGTGGATGCCGCGTTGGCGCTGCTTGCGGACCGCGTCACGACGGTGGCGGAACCGGAAACCGTGCCACTCGGCGAAGCGCACGAGCGCGTCTTGGCCAATGATCTTGTCGCAGCGCGCAACGTACCGCCTCACGACAACTCGGCGGTCGATGGCTATGCGGTCTATTTCGACGATCTCGACTCCGAAAAGGAGACGCGGCTTCCGGTGATCGGGCGGGCCGCGGCAGGCCATCCTTTCGCGAGCACGCAAGCGCGCGGCACCGCCGTGCGCATCTTCACGGGTGCGCCGATACCCCGAGGACCCGACGGCGGCGCCGGACCCGATACCATGATGATGCAGGAGGATTGCCGGCTCGAAGGCAACATGGCGGCACTTCGCCCGGGGATCAAGCGTGGTTCCAATCGCCGGAAGAGGGGCGAGGACATCGCGGCAGGTGCGACTGTCCTTCATGGCGGGCAACGTTTGCGGCCGCAGGATATCGGTGCCGCCGCGTCCCTTGGTCTCACAGAGCTCCGGGTGCGCCGGGCACTCGCGGTCGCACTTTTCTCGACGGGCGACGAGTTGCGCGAGCCGGGAGCGGAAGCGGCACCGGGCACCGTCTACGATGCCAACCGCTTCACGCTCATGGCGCTCCTCAAGCGCCTCGGCTGCAGCGTCGGCGATTTCGGCATTCTTCCCGACAAGCGCGAGGCGATTGCTGCGGCACTCGACGCCGCCGCCCGAGAATACGACGCGGTTATAACTTCGGGCGGGGTGTCGAGTGGCGAGGAAGACCATGTCGGCGTCGTGCTCGAGAAACTTGGCAGCCTTTATTTCTGGCGCCTCGCGATCAAGCCGGGCCGACCGCTCGCACTCGGCCAAATTCGAGGCAAGGTCTTCATCGGCCTGCCGGGGAATCCGGTCGCGATGATGGTGACGTTCCTGCGCTTCGCGCGCCCCGTGCTGTTGCGCCTTCTGGGGGCCAAAGAGATCGAACCGGTGCTCTTCCGCGTGCGCGCCGACTTCGAGCACAAGAAAAAGCTCGGGCGCCGTGAATGGGTGCGCGCGCGCCTGATCGCCGACGGCTCCGGCGCCTTGAGTGCCCGGAAATTTCCGCGCGAAGGTGCGGGAATCCTGACCTCCATGGTCGAGGCCGACGGACTTGTCGAATTGCCGGAGAGCTTGACGCACCTTAGCGCCGGGAGCATGGTCGATTTCCTGCCGTTCAGCGAGGTAAGTCGATGAAGCTTCTCTACTTCGCGTGGCTTAAGCAGCGCACGGGCGTTGCCGCGGAAGAAGTGACGCCCCCCGCCTCGGTCACGGACGTGGCGTCGCTGCTCGACTGGCTGAGGACCCGCGGCCCCGGTTACGCCGCAGCCCTCAAGGATCTTTCCGTGGTGCGCGTGGCCGTCAATCTCGAGTATGTGCGATCCGATCACCCGTTGCGCGCTGGAGATGAAGTTGCCCTCTTCCCGCCGGTGACGGGAGGCTAGCGATGATCCGCGTGCAGGCCGCGGATTTCGATCCCGGCAAGGAAATCGAAGCGCTCGCCAAGGGCAACCGCGAGATCGGCGGTGTCGTGAGCTTCGTCGGCCTCGTGCGCGACATCGCCAAGGATGGTGCCGTGCGCGCGATGACGCTCGAGCACTACCCCGGCATGACCGAGAAGAAGC
>DATDHA010000228.1:0-8976 GCA_036521815.1 Alphaproteobacteria bacterium
GAGGAGCGGCAGGCCGGTCACCGCGGCAAGTGCGATGATCGGTGCGCCGAGCGCGCCATACGAAACCGGGGCGTTGTTTGCGATCGCGGCGACACGGATGGCGTCGAGATCGGGAATGCCGAGGGTAATCAGGATCGGTGCCACGAAGGCCCAGGGATAGCCGAACCCGACCAGCCCTTCGAGGAGTGCGCCGAATGCCCAAGCGAACAGCATCGTCTGGACGCGCACGTCGGCCGTGCCCTGGGAAATCAGCCAGCGGCGGAACTTCTCGAAGACACCCGTGACCACGAGTGTGTTGAAGAGCATGACGCCCCAGATCGTGATCCAGTTGACATTCCACAGACCCGTCGCCGAGCCATAAAGATAAGCCCGCACGCCGTCGCCTAAGGGCATCCCCCACACGATGACGCCGAGGGCGAACGTCACGAGCGAGCCGATCAAGGTGGCGAGCCATGCCGACATCCGGAACACGGCAAGCAGAATAAGCAGGAGTGCGACGGGAACGAGTGCCACGAGCCAGGTGACGAGCAGATTTCCCGTGGGTTCCAGGACTTGATTGAACATTGTTTCCTCCCGAGGCGGATCGTCCATTTTTGGACTGTTTTCGCGCCGAAAGAGTTTCGATGCCCCCGCGGCGCGCAGCAATCAAGAAGCGCAATCTTTGCATACCATAGCATGGAAGCGCTTGAAGAGACAGTCGTTGCAAGCCGCCCGCACCGCAAGGTGCTGTTGGCGAGTCCGCCTCAATGTGCTGCCGACTTGCGATCCTCGCGGATCATGTCGGAGGCCTTCTCCGCGATCATGATCGTGGGCGAGTTGGTATTGCCCGACGTGATGGTCGGCATGATCGAGGCATCAACCACGCGCAGGCCTTGCACGCCGTGGACGCGAAGACGCTCATCGACGACGGCAGTGGGGTCGCGCCCCATCTTGCAGGTGCCGACCGGGTGGAAGATGGTCGAGCCGATATTGCCCGCGACACGCACCAAATCCTCGTCGCTCTGGAACTCGACGCCGGGGCGGAATTCCTCCGGTGCAAAAGGACGAAGCGCTGCTGAGGCGCATATTTTGCGCGTAAGGCGGATGGCGTCCGCCGCGACCCCACGATCCGCCGCGGTCGAAAGATAGTTCGGCTTGATCGCCGGGTGGGCTTTGGGATCGGGCGATTTGATGCGCACATGGCCGCGGCTTTCCGGGCGAAGATTGCATACCGCCGCCGTGAAGGCGGGAAACGGATGGAGCGGTGCGCCGAACTTATCGAGGCTCAGCGGCTGGATGTGGTACTCGAGATTGGGCGTCTCGCAGCTCGCGTCGCTCTTGGCGAATCCGCCGAGCTGGCTTGGCGCCATGGTGAGCGGCCCGCGGCGAAAGAGTGCATATTCGAGCCCCATCCAGGCGCGCCCAAAAAGACTGTTGGCCTGCTCGTTGAGCGTGCGCGTGCCGCGCACCTTGTAGACCGTGCGGATCTGGAGGTGATCCTGCAAATTCTCGCCAACGCCGTCGAGGACATGCACCGGTGCTATGCCATTCGACTGAAGGAGGCCGCCGGGCCCCACGCCCGAGAGTTGGAGGAGTTGCGGCGATCCGATCGAGCCGGATGCAAGAATAAGCTCCCCCTTCACAATGACGTAGGCGAGCTCGCCCGCGTGCCGGATTTCAAGACCTGCGGCACGCGCGCCCTGGAAGCGGATGCGTTCCGCTTGCGCTTCGGTAAGCACTGTCAAGTTCGGCCGCTTCATCGCCGGTTTCAGGAACGCCTTGACTGCGCTCCACCGCACGCCCTTCTTCTGATTGACCTGGAAATAGCCGCTTCCCTCATTGTCGCCGCGATTGAAATCGTCGGTATTCGGAATGCCGACCTCGGCCGCGGCGGCGCGGAAGGCGTCGAGGATTTCCCAGCGAAGGCGCATCTCCTCGACGCGCCACTCCCCGCCGGCACCGTGGTGCGCATCGGCGCCATTCACGTGATCTTCCGAGCACTTGAAGTAGGGCAGCACATCGTCCCACGCCCAGCCGGCATTGCCGAGCTGACGCCACTGGTCATAGTCGCGCGCCTGCCCCCGCATATAGATCATGCCGTTGATCGACGAGCAGCCGCCGAGCACGCGTCCGCGCGGGTAATCGAGCGCGCGACCGTTGAGGCCGTCTTCAGGCTCGGTCTTGTAGCACCAGTCCGTGCGCGGGTTGTTTTGCGTGTAGAGATAGCCGATCGGGATATGGATCCAGATGTAATTGTCGCGCCCGCCCGCTTCGAGGAGCAGCACCGAGACGTCGGGATCGGCGGAGAGGCGGTTGGCCAGCACGCAACCCGCCGAGCCAGCGCCGACGATCACATAGTCGAAGCTGCCGATCTCCCTGGCTCCGCCCTTGGCCATCTCGCTTCCTCCCGACCGATCCTCCGTGCGCGCCGATTATACCGCGCACCGGCCGCCACGATATCCCCTTGTCCGCGGGAGAGATGCGGGATCGCGCGCGAGTTCCGTGCCGCTCAAGGCCGCGCCTCGAACACGAGATTGAAGGGCGTTTCGCTCGCGCGGCGGAACCGGGCAAAGCCGGCCGCCGTGACAACTTCCCGGAGGCGCCGCTCTCCAGCCTGAGCACCGAGGCCGAGGCCCACCTCCTGGCTGAGCGACGCGGGCGTGCAGATCATCGTGGAGGCCGCGTAGTAGATGCGGCCGACGAGGTTGAGATTGTCCACGAGCTCGTCGTTGGCGAATGGCTCGACGATCATCCAGCTCCCTTCGGGTGACAGCGTCGAACGGACGTGCGCGGCGGCTCCCACCGGATCGCCGAAGTCGTGGAGGCAATCGAAGAACGTGACGAGGTCGTAGCTCCCGCCCGGATAGGTCTTGGCCGCCGCCACTTCGAAAAACACGCGATCCTCGACCCGCGCTTCTCTTGCCGCCTCGCGCGCGCGCTCGACCGAAGGCCAGTGATAGTCGAATCCGGCGAAGCGCGATTTTGGAAAGGCCTTCGCCATGAGGATCGTCGAAGCGCCGTGCCCGCACCCGACGTCGGCCACCGCGGCACCCCGCTCCAGCTTTTGCTTGACCCCGTCGAGAGCCGGAATCCACGCGTCGACCAGATAGCTTGCGTAGCCCGGCCGAAAAAACCTCTCGGTACCGCGAAAAAGGCAGGGGTGATGCTCGTGCCAGCCGACACCTTTGCCCGTGCGGAACGCCTCGGCGATCTTTGCCTCATCGATGAACATCGAGGCAAACAGCTGGAAGGCGCCGGGCATGAAGGCGGGGCCGCCCTCGTCCGCGAACGCGGTCGCCTGCTCCGCCGTCATGCTGAAGCGGCCCTCGGCGGCGTCGTATTCGATATAGCCGGCGGCGGCTTGCGCCGAAAGCCACTCCCGCAAATAGCGCTCGGCGACATCAGTTCGCGCGGCGAGTTCCGCCGGCGTCACGGCACCGCCTTCGGCAAGCGCCTTGTAGAGGCCGAGCCGGTCGCCCAGCACGACGAGCGCTGCCGTCGCCGTCGCACCAACGTCGCCAAGAATCCTGCCAACCAGCGCCTGAAGCTTGTTTGGATCTGGGGTCATCGGTGTCCTCCCTTGGCACGTGCGACGCCCGCGAGGCACCGCTCGAAGCACGCCTACACGGATATTCTAGCGCCCTGCCTGAAATAGGACCGGCAATTAAGGGTTAGCGAAAGGGAGAGTGTCCGAGACCGATATGGACTCGATATGTGCCGGGGTGCCCGCTACCATGTGCGGCGGCGAGAAGCATATCGCCTGTCCCGATCGTCCCCATCCAACGACGCGTGACGACGCAACGAATGGAGAGGTCATGGAGAAACTCGCATTTTCATCCGCCAAGCGCATTGCGTCGCTTATTCGCAGGAAAAAGATCGGCTGTCTCGAGCTGCTCAACCACTATCTGAAACGCGTCGAGCGCTACAATCCCAAGCTCAATGCGATCGTCGCCATGGACATTCCGGCGGCGCGAAAGCGCGCGCGAGCCGCGGACCGTGCACTCGCGAGGGGCGAGGTGTGGGGGCCGCTCCACGGTGTCCCGATGACGATCAAGGAGTCGTTCGACGTGGCCGGCATGCCGACGACCTGGGGCCTGCCTGAACTTAGGGACAACCGCCCAAGCCGGAACGCGCTCGCCGTCGAGCGCTGCATCGGTGCCGGCGTAACGCTTTTCGGCAAGACCAACGTGCCCGCCTGGCTCGCCGACTGGCAGAGCTACAACGCCATCTATGGCAGCTCGAACAATCCATGGGACCTCGCCAAGGTGCCGGGTGGTTCCTCGGGCGGCTCCGCGGCCGCCCTTGCGGCGGGCCTCACGGCGATCGAGGCCGGGAGCGACATCGGTGCCTCCATCCGCAACCCCGCGCATTACTGCGGTGTTTACGGCCACAAGCCGACCTACGGCCTCTGTCCCCCGCGCGGTCAGGCGCTTCCCGGTCGGGTCGCACAAGGCGACATTTCCGTGATCGGGCCGATGGCGCGGAGTGCCGACGATCTGGCGATCGGGCTTTCGGTGATGGCGGGTCCCGACGAGATCGATGGCCGCGGCTATCGGCTGGCGCTCACGGCGCCGAGAAAGAAAGAGTTCAAGCAGTTCAGGATCGCGATCATGCTCGACGATCCGAACGCCGAAGTCGACCGCGAGGTGCAGGATCAAATCCAGAAGTTCGCCAATTTCCTCGCGAAGAAAAAGACGAAGCTGAGCGAAAAGGCGCGGCCCGAGATCGATACGAGCCGCGCCAACTATATCTACATCATGCTGCTCCGCGCCGCGACGGCGGGACGCCAGACCGCGAGTGAATTCGCGAGGAATGCCGAGATCGCCAGGACGCTCAAGCCCGAGGACGAGCGTTACTTCGCGCGCATGACACGCGCCAACACCATGTCCCATCGCGACTGGCTCGCCTTCAACGAAGAGCGTCACAAGATGCGCTGGAAATGGCATGAATTCTTCGAGGAGTACGATTTCCTCCTCTGCCCTGCCGCGTCCTCGGCCGCATTCCCCCACGATCACGAGGGCGAGCGTTATCAGCGCACCGTCGTGGTAAATGGCAAGAAGGTGCCGACGACCGACCAGCTCTTCTGGGCCGGATATCCCTGCGTGGCGTATTTGCCCTCGACCGTCGCACCTATCGGCTTTTCGAAGGCAGGGTTGCCGATCGGCGTGCAGATCGTGGGACCCCAATTCGGCGACCTCGGCTGCATCCATTTCGCGAAACTGATCGAGGAATCGTATCACGCATTCGTGGCGCCACCCGGCTATGACTAGGGCGGGGTATCGGCGAAACGCTCGTCAGGGCAACGCCCCCGTCCCGAGGAGCGAGCGTGCGCGAGTGTCTCGAAGGTCGAAGTCACGTCGTGCTGGTTCGCGGTTCCGAGTGCGAGGAATGTTAGGAAGGGGATCGGGATGAAGATCGTGAAACTCGTTGCGGCGGTATGCGCTTTCTCCGCATCGATCGCTGCCGGCGATGCGACTGCCGCGGGCGACGCCGCGAAGGGCGCGCGGGTATTCAACCAATGCCGGATTTGCCACAGTCTCGAGAAGGGAAGGAACCTGGTCGGCCCGAGCCTCAACGGCGTCATCGGCCGGACGTCCGGTACCGCCGAGGGCTATAGATATTCGGACGCGATGGCCAAGGCCGGCATCGTCTGGAGCGACGAGACGCTTGCGAAATATCTCAAGAACCCGAGGGAATTCGTCCCCGGCAACAAGATGAGCTTCGCCGGCCTGAAGAGCGATGAGGACATCGCGAATGTCATCGCCTATCTCGATCAGCAGGCCAAATAGCGCCTCCGACGGGGCATCGATGGCGATGCGCCACCCGATCCGATCCGCACCCTTCCGCCTGTTGGCACTCCTGTGGCTTCCGACACTCGCTGCCTGCGCGCTCAGTGGAGAGTATGAGCCTGTCGTCGACATGACGGGCCACACCAAATCCCAGTACGACTACGATCTCCTGGTCTGCCGGGAGAATGCGAAGCAACCCTATATCGCGGGGGGATTGGTCTTTGGGGCACTTGGGGGTGCTGCACTGGGTGCGGGCATCGGCGCTTTGACCAGCAATGCCGGAACCGGGGCCGCGATCGGCGCTGGCGTCGGCGCTGTCGGCGGTGCCGCCGCCGGTTCGCTCTACGGACCGGGGACGGCCCAGCTAGGCGGCACCGATCCGCTCGCGGGTGCGGTCCGCCGCTGCCTCGAGGAGCGCGGCTACAAGATCCTCGACCCCGAGCCTGCCGAGCCTTCCGCTGCCACGACACCGCAGCCCTGATCCGGTGCTTCCCGCCAGATCGTCGAACCTCGTGCTCGCCGAGCCCTGTTGCCAGCACGGCCTTGCGCATACGAGAATGCCGCAGCTTGACGCTCGGGCTTTTGACGGGCAACAGCGGGATCGGGAGGTAAGAATGCGCGGGAGAAATATGGGCGCAAGGGTCGGTGGTGTGCGATGACGGGGACGGCGAGTCGCTTGCGCCCGATCGAGCGCGTGTTGATCGTCGGTGCGGGCGTGATGGGGAAAGGTGTCGCAAAATCCTTTGCCGAAAGTGGTTTCAAGACGTCGATCTGGAGCCGCCGTGGTGCCGGGATCCCCGGCTTGCCGAAGGGTGTCGCCGCCGCCGCTGAATTGCCGATGGAGGTCCCCGACCTCGTGATCGAAAACGTGCCGGAGGATATCGAGACGAAGCTTGCCTGCTATCGAGCACTCGAGGCCGCCTATCCGCCTTCGGTCATCATCGCGACGAATACGTCGGGCTTGCCGCTCGACGAGCTTGCCAAGGGCCTCGCACATCCCGAGCGGTTCCTCGGCGCCCACTATTTCCAACCGGCCGATGTGTTCCCGATGGTCGAGGTGATCGGCGGGACGGCGACGGCGCCGGATGCGGTCGAACGCGTGGCGGATGCGATGCGGCGCACCGGCAAGGAGCCGATCCTCGTGCGCAAGCCCGTCGAGGGCTATCTCATCAACCGCCTCCAACATGCGATCCTGCACGAAGCCTATCATTTGATCGAGACGGGTGCGGCCACGGCCTACGAGGTCGATCAGGTCGCGAAGCACCTCCTCGGCCCGCGCATGTGCGTGACCGGCCTCATCGCGCAGAAGGACATCGCCGGTGTCGGCACCCACGCCCTCGCCCAGGCCGCGATCGTGCCGAAGCTTGCGCACACGCGCACGCCGACCCGCTTCGTCCAGGACCTGGCGCGGTGCCGCGAGACGGGCCTCGAGGCCGGCCTCGGCTTCTACGATTGGACGGGCTGCGACAAGACGGCGGTCGCCGCGAATGCCAGTGCGCGGCTTCGCCGTCTTCTCGATTTTCTCGCCCACGACCTTGGCGAGGAGACGGAGGGAACGCGCCCCAGGAACCGCAATCACGCGCAGCCGCAGCGGCCGTGACGTCAGGGATACGGGCGCTTGCGCCCGAGGAGGAGCAATGACCGTAAAAGCAATGGACCACTTCACCGTGCTCGCCGCCGACCTCGCGGAGACCCGGGCGTTTTACGAGGAGCTCCTTGGCCTCAGGGAAGGATACCGTCCCCCGTTCGACTTTCCCGGTGCCTGGCTTTATGCGGGCAAGCACGCGGTCCTCCACATCATCGCCGGGCGTGACCTGCCCAAGGAACCGGCGGGCGTGCTCGATCACATGGCGTTCAGCGCCGCCGGCCTCACGGACACGGTCGCGAAGCTCGAGGGGCGGAAAATGGATTACTTGCTCCGCCGTCAGGCGGAAAGCCGCACCTGGCAGCTTTTTTTCCATGACCCCAACGGCGCCAAGGTCGAACTCGACTTCGCCCCCGAGGAGCCCGGACCGGCGACCGGCGATTGAAGGTCTCACATCGCTCAAGCCGCCGGCTGTGAGGTGCCATCGCGGCGCAATGGTGCTTATGGGTTGAGCGCCCTTTTTCGATTCAACCGCAATTCTTGACAGGCTGGCCCTCACCCACCATTGTGGAGGCCAAAAAAACCGTTTTGCTCCAACATCTTAAATGAAAGAATGCTAATCTAAGAGCCTTTTCGGCACCTTAACCCCAGCACTCCCGTAATGGATCGTTTCATGACGCACCGCCTGTCCGTGCGCGCCCCATTGGGCACCGTGACCTCGTTCTCGCCCGTGTTCGGGGCGAGCATCACCCCCGACGCAACGACCGCGAACGCCCTTGACCTCAACATCAAGTTCGTGAGCTTCGCGAACCTCCAGGGCCTGAGCCTCAACGGCACCGCGGCGGCCGGCGGGTTGAACGGTGTGTTCAACAGCTTCAGTGCCAGCACCGCACTCGGTGCAGCGCCGCTGCTTGCCGCCTTCTTCGCGCTCGACCCGGCGGGCGAGGCCGCCGCCCTCAACGGCCCCTTGAGCGGCTCGATCCTCCCCCAGACCAACTTCGTCGCCCTCAACACCGCACGGGTCTCGACCGGGCTCATCCAGGATCGTTTGGCCCCCGGCAATGGCAGCTTCGGCGTGGGTGTCTCGACTGCAAGCCTCACCAACGGGGGGCGGGCCTCGAAGTCGCCGGGCTCGACGTGCTCTCGGACGGCGACGAGCAGGTGGCCCAGGCGACCGCCACGCCGGGCAATCCCTGGGCGTTCTGGTCGCGCGGCTACGGTAATTTCGCGCTCGGCGATTCGACGACCGCCGCCGCCGGCTTCTCCGCCGACACGGGTGGCGTGATCTTCGGGGCCGACTACAAGATCGACGGCAACATCCTGCTCGGTGCCGCCTTCAACTATTCCCATACCGGCATCGAGTTCGACGACCAGGCGGGCTCGAGCACGGTCGAGAGCTATACGCTCTCCCCCTATGGCCGCTACAGCCAGGGGGATTGGTATGCGAGTGCGGTCGCCACCTTCGGCGTCGACAGCTTCGACACCTCCCGCCCGGTTGGCTTCCCCGGCTTCACCGGCGGCAATGCGACCGCGAGCCCGGACGGCCAGGTCTATGGCTTCGCCGCCGAGACCGGCTACGCCCTTCATTCCGAGCTCCAGTCGAACCCGCTCACGGTGACCCCG
>DATDHA010000229.1:0-8466 GCA_036521815.1 Alphaproteobacteria bacterium
AAGGCTGCCGGCCAGCAATAACTTTTCGCTGCGACTTTCGGGCGCAGGGAAGGGTATTGAGCGAGCACGGCAAGCGAGCGGGAGCTGTTTGATTGGGCTTCAACTGCGTTCGACGGTATCCCGGCCGCCGTCCTGGGCCGAAAGGTATGGAAGATGATCAGGCATGTAGGCCGAATGCGGCAAAACGAGAACCAACCTGTTGAAAGTGATCAGGTGTAGGTGATCAGCGAAAAAAGGGCACACGAAACAAGGCGACTATGTGGAGGTGAAGGAATTCTTGGGGATAAGCCTACACCTCAACACTATCAGGCGCTTAGGACAGGTCTGGCTGCATAGTTGCCGCACAGAGACGTTATCAGGGAGACGATTCGCATGGCGAATTGGGCGAAGACCGTAATCGAATATGATCAAGCCGAACGTGGGCGGGCCATCGCAAGTCGGGTAGCTTCCGATTGCCGCCTTCATGACGAAGAACGGCTTCCAGTCGGGCAATCAGACCTCGAAAGGCCGCGATCGCGGAGCCTTCGGGACCGAATGTCTTACGAAAGTGCCATCGCGGGATGGCTAAGCGCGCATCCGCCAATGCACTTCGATTCAGACCGTTGCCCGATGTGTAATCGGCCGAGTGGGTTGACCTCGGTCCCTCTGTTGCGCCCCGGTGGACGTCATATCTGGATCCACGTCGATTGCGTTTCTCCATGGCTCGCCCGCCGTCGGCGAGAAGCAGCGACGGCATTGGCCTCGGCTGGCATTCTGCCAGTGCAACACCTGGGAGGGGCTGATGGATCGTGATTCGGGTCAGGACCGGCCACCGACGATGCGATTGCGCGCGCCGCGCTTCTGGAAGAGGCAGCAAAGCAAAACGCTCAGGCCGATTGGCTCGACGAAACAATCATCGAGATTATCATCAGCGAGGCGCAGAACGAGGTCGACGACTTTAAGAAGTGGGGCTTCGACATCATCCCGCATCGCGCCTTGATGAAGCAAGGCTTCGAGACGGGCGATGGCAAGCGCGTCGAAGTTGACACCGCCTTCAAAAATCCTGAACACCCGTTCCGCGTGGTTATCGTCTGCGCCATGTGGCTGACAGGCTTTGACGTGGAATGCCTGTCCACGCTCTATATCGACAAGCCCATGAAGGCGCACGCGCTGATGCAGGCCATTGCGCGAGCGAACCGCGTCTATCCCGGCAAGGATTTTGGCTTGATTGTCGACTACAACGGCATGCTGAAAAGCCTGCGCGAGGCGCTAGCGCAATATGCGCTTGGCGACGACGGCACGGATGGCCAAGAGATTGTTGTGCCCATCGAAGAGCGGGTGCAGGCGCTGCTCGAAGCCATCGAGGCGACCGAGGCACATTTGCGGGGGCTTGGCTTCGATCCCGCGTCGCTTATAGGCACCAAAGGCTTCGCGAGGATCAAACGGCTCGCCGACGCGGTGAATACGGTCTATTCGAGCGATAAGGCCAAGCGGCGATTCGAAATACTGGCGCGGCAGGTCTTCATCCGCTTTAAGGCGCTGCTGATGGAGCCAACTGCGTTTACTTATGCCGAGCGGCACGACAACATCGAGGCGATCTACAAGAAGCTGACGGAACGGCGCGACGCGGCAGACGTGACCGAACTGCTCAAGGAATTGCACCGGATCGTGAACGAGGCCATCCGGACGCAGGCGCTGGGGGAGGATCAGGCCGAGGGACTGACGTTCGATCTCAGCAAGATCGATCTGGAACGGCTGCGGGAGGAGTTCGCGAGGAACGTCAGGCGCAAGGCGACGGCGATTCAGGACATCCGCGACATCGTCGAGAAGAAGCTCGCCGAGATGCTTGCGCGTAATCCAACGCGCATGGATTACCAGCGCAAGTACGAGGATATTGTCGCCGACTACAATCGCGAGAAGGATCGCGCGACCATTGAGGAAACGTTCCGGCGACTTGTCGAACTGGTCGACAGCCTCGACGAGGAACAGAAGCGCGCGACCAGAGAAGGGCTTCACGAGGATGAGTTGGCGCTGTTCGACCTGCTCCAGAAAGGCGGTCTCGACAAGACCGCGCGTGAGCGATTGAAGCAGGCCAGCCGGGAATTGCTCGCCTCGATCAAGGCCAGATTGGCGGAACTCGATCGCTTCTGGGAAAAGGAACAGACGAAAGCCGAAGTGGAAGTCTTCATTCTCAACGAGGTGTTTGCGAATCTCCCGACGCCCCCGTTCTCAGCCGAAGAAAAGAATCTCGTTGCGGCTAATGTGTACGCCCACGTGTGGCAACAGGCCATGAATGGCGAGTTTGCGAAAGCTGCATGAACCCTAGGTTTCGCCCTTCACCCCGAGGCTGAGACTTTCGAGAAAGCGTTTAGCCGGCTTTTAAGCGAATTCTCCAGTTTGCCGCTTTCTCGGTGAGGCACGGCCACGCTCTCGAAAGCCGAGCACATAGGGTTGGTTCTGGCTACGGCCGCCACAGGGGGGTTGGGGTCGCCAATGGCCGCAAAGCCCCTCAACGCCAATTTCTCAAGGGGCGGCCGGCGCTCGTGCCGCCATCGAAATCATATTGCCGCCAAGACCGACGATGCTGGTGTACTCGCCGTGAACCAGAAGCACATCGCGGCTAAGGCCAAGATGCTGATGCGCGACCTTGCCCGTGTCGGCATCATTGCGATGGTCGATGAGGCCACGGGTTACCAGGAGGTGCGCGACAAGCACGCCGCCGCGCGGGGGCGCACGCTCGCACGTGGCGACGTTGTTCTGACGGGGAGTTTGGTTGCCAGCCAGTGGCCGGCGCGCGGCAAGGCTGTCGATGTCTCGATCGAAGGCATGGGAGAAGCGCAGGTCGAGTTCGCATAACAGCGCAATTTACGAAAAGATAGGCCTTACGACGATCCCGCGCCTTCGACATCACCACTTTCGATTAGACACATTGTGGCTAACTGGCATTGGCATCCCTCTTCCCTGTCCATGGGGGGATCCACGTTTCGCTGATTGCGCTAGGGCAGGGGTGCCGTGGGAGTTTGCCCCATGGCTGCCCCAAGGCAGTCGTGCAGTTTTACGCGTCGATTGTGCGTCAGAACTTAACAATTTGATAAAAAAGAAGAAAATCAAACAGGATAGACGAGAGAGTTGTCGATCTTGAGCGTGTCGTAGACGCAGTGGCGTTCGGCGAGCTTGAGGTAGCCGTCCGTGCGGCGGAAGCGGTCGAAGTACCGCCCGGCCTGGTGGAGGCGGGTATCCTCGTCAATGAGCGTCTGGAGGACGAGATAATTAGCCTCGGCCGAGATCGATCCATCGGCACCTTCGCCCGTGACCCGGATATTGCTCACGATGTGCAGGAGGTAGCGCGGTGCAAACATTGCCGTGTGCGCGATCGCGAAGGCGCGGTCCTTGATCATGGCGCGGCCCTCGCAATAGACGAGACCGACCGGGAGGGCCGCTTCCACGTTCTCCCGCGCGGCGATCCGGTAGAGCGCATCCTCGGTGAAGAAATCGGGCCACGCCTCGATCGCGTTGTTGTCGAGGACGTAGCAATATTCCGCGTGAAAGGCCTCGATCTCGGCGCGCAGCGCGCGATAGGGCGCCTGGGACACAGGCCCGCTCGGGAAGCCGTGCAGGATGACGGCCGGCATCTCCATCTCAAAGGTCCATCACGCCGCGATAGTACCGGTACATCGAGCGGATCGCCGCTTCGGTGATGAGTGTCGTCGACGTACCTTCCTCCCGACCACCGAGCTCGACGATGGCCGCCGACTCTTGTGACGACTTCGTGAGGCCGTCCTGCACGAACTTCATCGCTTCGTTGTCCTCGAGACCCAAGAACCCCGCGGGGCCCATGAGATTGCCCTGACGCAGGCGATGGCGCCGCATCGCGTCATCGTCGCCCTCGAAACCGAACATGGTCCAGATCATGGTGAATTCACCTGGCCCGTGGGGAACGATCTGGCGCGTGCCGAGCGTATTGAGTTCGCGCTGCACGATGAGGTTCGGCCAAATCGTCATCATGGTGACCGACCAAGGCGAGTGGAACTCCCTTACATAATCGAGAATACGCGGGTCGTTGAGCGTCATGCCGTCCTGGTAGGCGCGCATCTCCTTCTTGGTGCCCTCGTCGACCTTCGGCCCGTCCTCGGGCTTGGCGGAACCCATGACGCCGTGACGGCCATTGGGGTCGACGATCATCGCCGATTTGTTTCCCGCGACGAGCAGGCCGAAGCTCACGAGATAGGCATGCAGGAGCGTTGCGTGATAGGGGTCCTTGAGATTCTCGTGGTAGAGCTTCCAGTTGGCGGGCAGCCTATTGCGATAGTAGCCAAGGATCTCGAGCTTGCGCCCATCGAATGTCGCTTCGAAGTCCTCGAGGATTTCCGGCGTCAGGTATTCATCGATCGGCTCCATCGCGTCGGCGTAGGAAGCGAATATGACGCCGCGATGGGTCGTGACGCTCAAGCGGCGCGGCGCATGGGCGGCGGGATCGAAGTCGGGCGGCATCCCGCCTTCCTTATGGAGGCCACGGCGAAAGGGAATGCCGATCAGCTTGCCGCCAAGATCGTAGGTCCACTGGTGATACGGACAAACGAACTCCTTCGCATGACCGCGAGAGTGCCGGCAAAACTCCGCACCGCGATGGGAGCAGCGATTCTCGAAGGCGTGGATCGTGCCGTCCTTGCCGCGCGTCACGACGATGGGCGTGGGGCCGACGTAACTCCGCTTGTAGTCGCCGGGAACCGGAATCTCGGCTTCGAGACCGACATAGTTCCACGTTGGCCCGTGGAAAATCCGCTCGACCTCACGCTCGTAGATTTCAGGGCTCGTGTAAACCCAATCGGGAATGCGCGTAAGACCTTCCTCAGGCCAGGCGAAGGCATCGGCTGGTGGCCGGTTCGATCCCGCGAGGCCGGCACCGCGGTCATCCGTCACACGATCCATGGCAGCCCCTCCGATCAGCCTCATCCGGGAGATCAGGAATATACGCAGTATACTGACGAGTTGCACGGCTGGCAATGTCCGTCACATCTGCGGGTCACGGCGAAAAGCGCGCGGCGATGTCCTTTAGCTTGTTCGCGGGATTGGAGATTTCCGCCGGGTCCACGGACGCTCGCACCTCGATCAGCTTGCGCAGGAAGCGGATTTCGCCGCCCATGTTGAACGCGGTCGCACCTTCGACGACGCCGTCGCAGAGATTGATGCAGGAGAAGTGCTTGCTCGCCGGATCGCCCCGCACCACCACGCGATCGCTCCTCCGGGGAACCCCGATCATCTGGATGTTCGCGTCGAACTGATCGGACCAGAACCACGGCACCTCGGCATAAGGTGCCGCTTCGCCGCACATGACACGCGCGACCGCGATTGCCTGGTTCTGGGCGCATTGCCAGCTTTCGAGGCGCAATCTGCGGCCGAGACTTGGATTGAGGTGATTGGCCGCGTCGCCGGCCGCGAAGACGCCCGGCAGGCTCGTCCGCCCGAATTCATCGACGACGATGCCGTTCTCGACGGCGGCCCCTGCCTCGGCCGCGAGCTCCACGTTCGGGACGATGCCGATCGAGACGAGGGCGAGATCGGCCGGAATGCGCGTGCCGTCGCGGAGGACGACCGCTTCGAGCGGGCCGTGGCCGGCGAATTCGCTCACCTCGACGCCGAGCCGGACGTCGACATCCTGCCTTCGGTGCATGTCCTCGACGAAACGCGCGATCTCCGGCGCCATTGCGCGGTCGAGGAGATGCGGCTTGAGTTCGAGCACGGTCACGCGAAGGCCGAGCCTCCGGGCACTCGCCGCCGCCTCGAGGCCGAGAAAGCCGCCACCGATCACGGCAAAATTCCGCGCTGTTTTCAGCGCTTCGTGAAGTGCCAGGGAATCCTCGATCGTGCGAAGGTAGCGGACGCCGGCACGGCCGATCGGTGCGAAGGGCAACGTGCGCACGCGCCCGCCGGTCGTGAGCAGCAGCCTCGTGTAGGCAAGGACCCTGCCGTTATCGAGCGATATCCGCGCGCGCTCCGCGTCGATCGACGCCACGCGCACACCCATCAAGAGTTCGATCCGATTCTCCTGGTAGAAGCTTGGGGGAAGGAGTTGGGTCGACGTCGCGGGCTTGGCGCCGGTCAGCACGGCCTTGGAGAGTGGCGGACGCTCGTAAGGTGGATGCGGCTCTTCTCCAATGAGGACCACGCGGCCACGGAAATTGGCTTTGCGCATTGCCTCGGCGGCGCGTCCGCCGGCTTGGCCCGCACCGACGATGACGAATGTCTCTTCGGCACCCATCGTCAGGCCGCGAAACGATCAGCGGTCGGGCAATTCGACAAGGACCAGACCGTTATCGATCTTCGTGGCGAACGGCTTGATCGCCTCGCTCGCCGGGGCGCTGCGGACGTCGCCGGTCGGGATGTGGAACCGCGCCTGGTGGAGCGGGCACTCGATGCAGTCCCCGTCGACAAAGCCGTCCGAAAGCAGCGCAAATTCATGCGTGCAGACATTGCTGGTCGCGTAGATCTCGCCTTCGACCTTGTAGAGTGCCACCGGCTCGCCATCCACGACGACACCGAGCACTTCGCCTTCAGCAACCTCGTCGGCCTTCGCCGCCACATGCCAAGCCATTGGGATATTCCTTCTTCGGAACCTGCCCGCACCCCTTCGAGGATGGCACGCTATGGGCGAACCCTTCGTCGGTCAACGGGCAAAGTCCGTTGCATGCCTGCCGTCCGCGGAGACGCCCCGGCCTTGTATTGGCATATTAGTCAGTATACTGTCTATCGGGCATCCGGCACCCGTTCCGAGGGAGGGGACCATGGCGCTCGAGCCGCTCGCGAAGGAAGGTCACTTCTTCCACATTTACGACTTCAAGGTTAAAGCGGGAACGGGCGAGGAGTTCATCAGGCTCTTCAACAAGTTCGATTATTCCGATGAGAACCCGATGCACAAGTCTGCCGCCCAGGTGAAGGACGGCGTGCTCTGTCGCGACGTGACGGACCCCGATCATTTCTGGCTGATTGGCGAGTGGCGCGATATCGAGGTGCACGCGGGCATCCGCAAGATCCTCGCCGAGAAGCTCAAGCCCGAATTCATCACGTTGATCGAGGGCGGAAGGTTCGTTCCGACCTATGCAAGGATCGTCTCTTCGACCCCGCAAGACGTGCTCGACAAGGCGCAGCGATAGCCGCCGTTGGGTGTGAGCGCCAGCCCCGGCGCGCGGGGAAGTGCCGGCTTACCCGTCCAATGTCACTTGGAAGTCCTTGCGCAACTGCAGGCGGCCCTTGGGCGTTATTTCGAGCGCTCGGGTGTCCTTTAGCCGCCTGATCCAACCCTCCTCGAAAAGATGCGCGCAGATTGCAGCACCGACTTTGCCGGCGACATGGTGTCGGCGTTCGCTCCAGTCGAGGCACGGGCGGCAAAGTGGGCGCGACGATCGCGTGGTGCGCGTTGATTCCGGCAGGGCAATCCCGAGATTCCCGAGGAAGCGCGCGCCGCGCTCCGTGAGTTGCCCGCCATCGTCTTCGAATTCGATCAATCCGCGCGCCACCATCGTCTCCGCGATCGCGACGCCAAGGCGACCGGCGAGGTGGTCGTAACAGGTCCGTGCAAGCCGCATCGCCACATCGCGCGGGCCGACGACGACGGCGCGGCGGCGCTCTGCGCTGTCGCGGTCGGTCGTCGCGATCTGCATGATGCCTTCGAGCAATCGGGCGACCGCCGGCGAGGCCAGGCGGTGATATCGATGCCGTCCCTGCTTGGTGACCGCGAGCAGGCCCACGGACGTCAGGCGCGCCAGATGGCTGCTCGCCGTCTGCGGCGTCACCTGCGAGACGAGTGCGAGCTCGGTCGCGGTCAGCGCGCGGCCATCCATCAATGCCGCGAGCATCGCAGCGCGGGCGGGCTCGCCCACCAAGGCGCCGATTTCCGCGATCCGGTTCGTATTCAACATCATCGTTTCCCACCCATTTGGCTCGATTATAGCGCCGACAAGCCGGGAATGCTTCGAGCCCGATCGTAGCATCGCGCACCGTCGGGCGTCGATGGTGCCGCGATGTTCGACGGGCACTCGATCGGCATTCGACCCGGGCGGGGCAGGGTGGGCGGACGCGATCTCGTTCTACGCCGTCGCCGCGACGATCCAGCTCGCGGCCATCGCGTGTTTAATGTTTGGCCGTCGAAAAGGTTGAGTTTGGCACTCCTGTCGCCGCCGTCGCGCCGCGCCGTGGAATCATTTGACATGCCACGTTGACACGCTTAGCGTAATAACCATCATTAGTGGTTTTGATGGTGTTAATTTCATGACGTCGCTTTCCAGAATGGTGGCCGCAGGCTGGCCACCTCCGAGACACGGAAATTCGGAGGGTGCTGGACAGTGAAGGCCCGTCAACCTCAATGCCGGAGGGAAACCAATGGTCGAGCAACCACGGACGTCCAGTCGGGCTTTGCCCAAGATGATTGCGCGCATCTGGCGCGGCCGCGTGAGGAAGGCGCAAGCTGACGAGTATGCCGCGTATTTATAT
>DATDHA010000230.1:0-2914 GCA_036521815.1 Alphaproteobacteria bacterium
TTGAGGTAGCTCGATTCGGGGAGGTATGGGTGGACGGGATGGTCGGGAGCCGCACCAGCGCTTCGCAGGATGTGGCCCGTGCGACCCGCCTGCTCGAGGCCGCGGCGAACCTCCTCGGCGAAGCGCTCGCGCTCCATATTATGCGAGCATGACGCGAGGAACACGAAGCCGCCGGGAGAGGCGAGCTGGCCGGCGAGCCGCGCCAATTTGCGGTATCCCTTCGCACCCGTGGCGAGATCGCGTTTGGATTTCACGAATGCCGGCGGGTCGCAGATCACAACGTCGAACCGCTCAGCCCTTGCGGCGAGACGCTCCATCGTCTCGAACGCAGAACTGCGCTCGAACCGGCACCGGTCGGCGAACCCGTTGAGCTCGGCCGCTCGCCTCGCAAGCGCCAGGGCCGCGTCCGATCCATCGATGGCGAGAACCTCGCGCGCACCCGCACGTGCTGCCTGAATCGCGAACCCGCCGCTATAGGTATAAATGTCGACCACGCTTCGTCCGCGCGCGAGGTCGGCCATGAAGGCGCGGTTGTCGCGCTGATCGTAGAACCAGCCGGTTTTCTGCCCGCCCATGAGATCGGCCAGGAACCGGCAGCCGTTCTCGACAAGCTCGACCGGTTCCGAAAGCGCACCCTTGGCGAAGTGCTGCTCGCTCGACAGACCCTCGAGGGCACGCACGGGACTGTCGTTCTTGAAGAGAATGACGCGAGGCGCGAGGACGCGCTCGATCGCCTCGGTCAGGGGGCCGGTGACGCGCTCCATTCCGGCGGCGTTGACCTGGCACGCAAGGACGTCGCCGTAGCGGTCGATCGCGAGGCCAGGAAGCCCATCGGCCTCGGCATGGACAAGACGGTAATAGGGTGCCGCGAAGAGCGCTTCACGCAGCGCCAATGCGCGGCTGAGGCGTTCGGCGAGGAACCCGGCATCGACCTCGCAAGACGGGTCGCTGCTCAAAATCCGCGCCGCCACAAGGCTATGGGGATTGAAGAACGCAACGCCGAGCGATTCGCCGTTCGCACTTTCCACGCGCACGAGCGTGCCGGGCGAAAGCGACTTGGCCGCGGCGTCCATCGCGACTTCATTTGAATAGACCCAGGGATGACCGTGGCGGGCGCGCTTCTGTTGGCCGGGCAGCAGCCGGATGACGGGTCGCACTGACATGGGGGTGCAGCATAGATGCCGCCTCGGCAGCCGCAAGTGTTTCGGCCGTGGCGTGAGTTTGGCCGGCCGCGCATGCCGAGCGCCGGGGCTGCGCGCAAAGACTGTTTCTTTTCCAAGGCCGAGCGGTCTAAAAGAAGACCCCATGACGGACGCCCGCAGCCCTCGTGGCCAGGCCGGCGGCCTTTCGAATCGTGCTATCAATGAACGTCAAGCAAGATCGAAAAATCACATCGGAAAAAGGCGACAATCGATGAAGACCGCTTCCATGACAACGCGCGTGCCCACGCTGGCCGACATTCTATTGCCTCGCTCCGGTGCTGTCGAAAAGACGCTCCTCGCGATCGGCGGCAGCCTTCTCCTCGCCGTCTCGGCGAAAATACAGGTGCCCTTTTGGCCGGTGCCGATGACACTCCAGAGCCTGACCGTGCTGCTCATCGGCCTCGGCTTCGGCAGCAGGTTGGGGGCGGCGACGGTCCTCCTCTATCTCGGCGAGGGATTTCTCGGCTTGCCGGTATTCGCAGGCGCGATCGCGGGTCCCGCATACATGGCGGGCCCGACCGGCGGCTACCTCCTCGGCTTCCTGCTGAGTGCCGCCGCTGTCGGCGCACTCGCCGAGCGCGGCTGGGACCGCAATCTGCTGCGCGCGAGTGCCGCCATCGCTGCCGGGCATGTCCTCCTCTTCATTCCCGGCGTCTTGTGGCTCACGTTCCTCTTCGGCTGGACGAAAGCCGTCGCGGTCGGTGTGACGCCTTTCGTTGCGGCGACGATCCTGAAGACCGCACTTGGCGTCGCCATCATCGCCCTTATGTGGAAGCTGGCCGACAGAGAGCGCCGGCCCAAGGTGTGATGCCAATGAGTGAGGTGACGGCGAGGGACGCCGCAGGACCCCCCAGCCTTGGGACAAGATATCGAATTCGCGACCTCCGCGCATACCTCTCGGGAACTTGGCGGATCGCACGCCGCATCGGCGACCGGCGGCTCGGCGTCATCGGACGCCTCGAAGGGGTCGCGAGCTTTGCACCGGCAGCCCAGGGCTTGCGATATGACGAGGTCGGCACGCTGGAATTCAGCACCTATCGGGGCCGTGTCACGCAGCGCTACGTGTTCGACATCGATGCCGCCTCCGCAACGGCAGAGGTGCATTTCGCGGATGGCCGGCCATTCCACATATTCGATCTTTCGACGGGTGTCGCGGACGTCGCCCATGACTGCGGTGCCGACCGTTATCGCGGGCGCTACCGCACGTTTTGCGCCGACGGCTGGGCCCTCGTGTGGAACGTCGCCGGGCCGCGCAAGCGGCTTTCGGTCGCCACGCGCTATTCGAGAGCCGATCCTGGCCGGAACCGCCCGCATGGACGGCGTCCCACGCTCGAAGATATTGATTGCCGGCCCGAGACGTGCGCCAATCCAACTGGCTGGGACCGCCTCCAACCCTTGCCGCTCAATGGGGATTTGCCTTGAGTGCAGCGAGCCAACACCGACGGACCACGGCAAGGGACCTGCGTGCGCGCAAGGGCGGGGAACCTATCGTCGCCTTGACCGCCTACACCACGCCGGTCGCCAAATTGCTCGATCCCCACTGCGATTTGCTGCTCGTCGGCGACTCGGTCGGGATCGTGCTCTACGGTCTCGCGAGCACCCTTCCCGTGACCTTGGACATGATGATCAACCACGGGGCGGCCGTGATGCGCGGTGCGGAGCGAGCGTGCGTGATCGTCGATCTGCCGTTCGGCTCCTACCAGGAATCGCGT
>DATDHA010000231.1:0-1746 GCA_036521815.1 Alphaproteobacteria bacterium
GCGTTAAGAACATTTCAAGAACAAATTATCGAGTGCGGCGCAGAGCACCCGCGAGCCGTCATGCCGCGTCATGGAAGATAATGCCCAAGGTGAAGCGTTGGCCGTTGCGGACCCGGCTCACGCCGTGGCGCAAGGCAACGCGACAGAATCCCCGCTTGCCCTCGACGGGCCGGCGATTGACGGCGAAGACGACGGCGTCTCCTTGCGCGAGCGGCACGACCTCGCCCTTCGATTGCGCGCGCGGGCGTTGCTCGACGAGGAGAAATTCTCCGCCCGTGAAGTCCTCCCCCGGCGATGAAAGTAGGATCGTCGCCTGGAGCGGGAAGGCGAGGGCACCATAGAGGTCCTGATGGAGGCAATTGTAGCCGCCCGCTTCGTATTTGAGGACGAGGGGGGTCGGGCGGACCTGTCCCGCTTCATGGCAGCGTGCGAGATAGTCCACGAGCGCGAGCGGGAAGCGTTCCTCAGCACCGAGCCATTCGCACCAGCGGTTGGCCGTTCCGACGAGATGGGGATAGAGGCCTTGGCGCAAGGATTGGACGAGCGAGGGCAGGGGGTAGCGGAAATATTTGTACTCGCCGAGCCCGAAGGCATGGCGCGCCATCACGATCCTGGTTCGGAACAGCTCATCGCGACCATAGAGCGCCGCGAGACCGCGGCAGGCATCGGCACTCAGAAGGGCCGGGATTATCGCATAGCCCTGCCCGTCGAGCGCAGCCGCGAGTGCGGCGGAATCGACATTCGCAATTGCCGCTGCACCCCTGTCGCTCACGTGCCGAACTCGACGGCATGTCCAGCGCTCCACTCGCTGCGCAGGCGGGCGATCGTCGCTGGATCGAAGAAATCCTTGAGGCAAGCCTCCATATGGTCGCGCGTGCGCGCATCGAGCCGCCGACGGGACCACCCGCCTCCCCCGCGCGACTCGACCGCCCACTTGACGCACCAGGTCATCGTGCGCAGCCACACGAGGCGCCGGAGCGGGGCGAGCCATGGCCGAAGCCGTGCAGCGCGTCCCGGCTCGATGTGCGCGAGATAATTCCGGTAGAAGGCCGCGGTCTCCGCTTGGGTCAGGATCGCGTCGATGTCGGGATCGAAGCGGGTCGAGGTGTAAAGTGTCGCATGCGCCAGGTCGATCGCGGGCAGCGCGTACATCGCCTTTTCGAGATCGACGAAATAGGCCCTGCCGCAGGTATGGATCACGAAATTGCCGGGGTGGCTGTCGGTCACGATGAGCGAAGTCGGCTCGGTCGGCTGTGCGTGTCCGTCGGCGAATTTTCGGGCCCAAGCAAGCTCCTCGCGAAGGGCCGCCGATGCGTCCTTGTGAAGCCCGGCAGAATCGAGGAAGGTCGCTTGCAGCTCGATGGTCTTGAGCATTTCCACGATCGAATTGGCTGGCGAGAGGAGTGGGCGGCGCTCCTCGACACGCGGGAGTGCCAATCCGTGGACGGCACCGATCGCCGCCGCGATCGCTGCAAGGTCGTCGGGAAGGTGCGGCTTTCGACCCTCGATCTCCTCGACGAGGAGCGCTCCCATCGGAAGATCCGCACTCGGCGGCAGCACCGCATGGAGGGCTGGCGTGTGGCCGCTTGCGTAGGCGCGGCGGAAGCAAGCGCTCTGATAGGCGAGGTTGACGATGGCGGCGAGACCCCATTGGGAAACGCGCGGCACGCGCAGGACCAGGCCGTGGCCCTTTATGCGGATGTGATCGTGCGCCATGCCGGTGAAGCCGGCCGGCTCGAGCGCATC
>DATDHA010000232.1:0-7778 GCA_036521815.1 Alphaproteobacteria bacterium
AGCCGCGTAAGGACATACTGGCGCGCGTGGTCAACTGGCAGCTCTCAAAGCGGCGTGCCGGGACCCACAAGACCAAGGGCATATCGGACGTCCAGGGGACGACGAAGAAGCCCTACAAGCAGAAAGGCACCGGCCACGCCCGGCAAGGCAGCTTGCGCTCCCCGCAGTTCCGCGGCGGTGCGGTGATCTTCGGCCCGGTCGTGCGCAGCCACGCCTTCGATCTCCAAAAGAAGGTGCGCAAGCTCGGCCTCAAGATGGCGCTGTCGGCCAAGGCGGCCGAAGGCAAGCTCTCGATCCTCGACGCGGCGGCGGTCAAGCAGGCCAAGACCAAAGCGCTCGCCGGTCAGTTCGGCAAACTCGGTTGGTCATCGGTGCTGATCATCGATGGGTCGGAGGTGGATGAAGGTTTTGCGCGTGCGGCGCGCAATATCCCCGGCGTCGACGTGCTGCCGCAGCAGGGTGCGAATGTCTATGACATCCTCCGGCGCGAGACACTCGTGCTCACCAAGGCCGCGGTCGAAAAGCTGCAGGAGAGGCTGAAATGAGCAGGCGCGTCGGTAAGGTGAAAGTGAGCACGGAACGGATGTACGAACTCGTCCGCTCGCCGGTGATCACCGAAAAGGCGACCCGCGGCTCGGAGCACAATCAGGTGACGTTCCGCGTGCCGCTCGACGCCACGAAGCCGGAGATCAAAGCGGCGATCGAGGGCCTCTTCAAGGTCAAGGTGAAGGCGGTCAACACGCTCGTGGTCGCCGGCAAGACCAAGCGTTGGCAGGGTCATCCCGGTCGGCGCTCCGATTTCAAGAAGGCGGTCGTCTCGCTCGCCGAAGGGCAGTCGATCGACGTGACGACGGGCATCTGAGGCGAGGACCGGGACCATGGCACTCAAAACCTACAAGCCGATGACGCCGGGCCTGCGCGGCCTCGTCATGGTCGACCGCTCGGAGCTCTGGAAGGGCAAGCCGGTCAAGAGCCTGACCGAGGGGAAGATCAGCACGGGTGGGCGGAACAATCACGGTCACATCACGACGTGGCAGAAGGGCGGCGGGCACAAGCGCCGCTACCGCATGGTCGACTTCGTGCGCCGCGCCAAATGGGGCGTGCCGGCGGTCGTCGAGCGGCTCGAATACGACCCGAACCGCACGGCGTTCATCGCACTCGTCCGCTACCCGGACGGCGAATTGGCCTACATCCTGGCTCCCCAGCGCCTCAAGGCCGGGGATACCGTGATCGCTGGGGAACGCGAGGACATCAAGCCCGGCAATGCGATGCCGCTTGCGAGCATTCCCATCGGCACGATCGTGCACAATGTGGAAATGAAGATCGGCAAGGGCGGCCAACTCGCGCGCGCCGCGGGCAGCTATGTGCAGCTCGTCGGGCGCGATGCGGGTTATGCGCTCCTCAAGCTCGGTTCGGGCGAGGTGCGCATGGTGCGCGCGGAGTGCCTCGCGACGATCGGTGCGGTCTCGAATCCGGACCACACCAACGAAAAGACCGGCAAGGCCGGCCGCTCGCGCTGGAAGGGCCGTCGCCCCGTCGTGCGCGGCGTCGCGATGAACCCGATCGATCATCCGCACGGCGGCGGCGAGGGCCGCACCAAGGGCGGGCGCCATCCGGTGACGCCGTGGGGTATCAAGACCAAGGGCAAGCGCACGCGCAAAAACAAGGCCACGGGCAAGTTGATCGTGCGCCGGCGCTTCCAAAAGTAGGAGAGCGGAACTGTGTCTCGTTCTGTCTGGAAAGGCCCGTTCGTCGACGGCTATCTCCTGAAGAAGGCGGAGAAGTCGCGCGATTCGGGACGCAAGGAGGTCATCAAGACCTGGTCTCGGCGCTCGACCATTCTGCCACAATTCGTCGGCCTGACCTTCGGCGTCTACAACGGCCACAAGTTCATTCCGGTGCTGGTGACCGAGAATATGGTCGGCCACAAGTTCGGCGAGTTCTCGCCGACCCGGGTTTTCTACGGCCATGCCGCGGATCGAAAGGCGAAGAGGGAATAGCATGGGCAAGAAAGCAGCCGAGCGGCGGCTTGGGGACAATGAGGCGATGGCCTTCGCGGCCTCGATCCGCACGAGCCCGCGCAAGCTCAACCTCGTGGCCGAGCTCATTCGTGGCCTCGCCGCCGAGCAGGCGCTGGCCGAGCTCACGTTCTCGCGTCGGCGCATCGCAGGCGAGGTGAAGAAGGTGCTCGCTTCCGCGATCGCCAATGCCGAGAACAATCACCAGCTCGACGTCGACCGGCTTTACGTCGCCGAGGCGTCGGTTGGCAAGGCGCTGGTGATGAAGCGCTTCCACGCCCGCGCGCGCGGGCGGGGTGCGCGCATCGTGAAGCCATTCAGCAATCTCCGCATCATCGTGCGCGAGCGGAGCGAAACGCAAGCCGGGGAGACGACCTGATGGGTCACAAAGTCAATCCGACCGGGCTCCGGCTCGGCGTCAACCGGACATGGGATAGCCGGTGGTACGCCGACGGCGATTATGCCCAGTTGCTGCACGAGGACCTCAAGCTGAGGAAATACCTCCACGAGCGGCTGCAGCAGGCGGGCGTCTCCCGCGTCGTGATCGAGCGGCCGGCCAAGAAGGCGCGCATCACCATCCACACCGCTCGCCCGGGCGTGGTCATCGGCAAGAAGGGTGCTGACATCGAGAAGCTGCGCCAGGACGTCGCCAAGATGACGGCGAGCGAGGTGCACCTCAACATCGTCGAGATCCGCAAGCCGGAGCTCGAGGCGCGCCTCGTCGCGGAGAACATTGCCCAGCAGCTCGAGCGTCGCGTTGCCTTTCGCCGTGCGATGAAGCGCGCCGTGCAGTCGGCCATGCGTCTTGGCGCCCAGGGCATCAAGATCACCTGCGGCGGCCGCCTCGGCGGGGCGGAGATCGCGCGGGTCGAGTGGTACCGCGAGGGCCGCGTGCCGCTCCACACCCTGCGCGCCGACATCGATTATGGCGTTGCGACCGCGAAGACCACCTACGGCACCTGTGGCGTCAAGGTCTGGATCTTCAAGGGCGAGATCATGGCGCACGACCCGATGGCCCAGGACAAGCGGGTGTCAGATCAGCAAGTCACGCGCTAGACGGATCAGAGGAACAAGGCGATGCTTCAACCGAAGCGAACGAAATACAGAAAGGCGCACAAAGGTCGCGTGAAGGGCCTTGCGTCGGCCGGCACTTCGCTCAACTTCGGCGCCTATGGCCTGAAGGCGGTCGAGCCGGGGCGCGTCACCGCGCGCCAGATCGAGGCGGCCCGCCGCGCCATCACGCGCCACATCAAGCGCGTCGGGCGCGTCTGGATCCGCATCTTCCCGGATGTGCCGGTCTCGAAGAAGCCGGCCGAGGTGCGCATGGGCTCCGGCAAGGGCACGCCTGAGTTCTGGTGCGTGCGCGTCCACCCGGGACGCATCATGTTCGAGATGGACGGCGTGCCGCGCGCGATCGCGAACGAGGCGATGACGCTTGCTTCGGCGAAGCTGCCGATACGGACCCGCTTCGTCGCACGCCTTGGCGAGGCGCATTGAGCGATGACCAAGGCAGAGGATATCCGGGCCAAGACCACGGACGAGCTCAAGGACCAGTTGGTCGGGCTGCGCAAGGAGTCCTTCAACTTGCGTTTCCGCAAGGCGAGCGGCCAGCTCGAGAACACGACACAGGTGCGGCGCGTGCGGCGCGACATCGCCCGGATCAAGACGATCCTCGGTGAGCGCGGCCGGCAGGCGCCGAAGGCCTCGTAGGAGTCGGAACGATGTCAAGGCGTGAATTGCAGGGTGTGGTGGTGAGCGACGCGGCGGAGAAGACCATCATCGTGCGGGTCGATCGTCGCGTGCAGCATCCGGTTTACAAGAAATACGTCACGCGCTCGAAGAAGTTCATGGCGCACGACGAGGCCAACCGTTTCAAGGTCGGCGACACGGTGCGCATCCGCGAGTGTCGTCCCCTTTCCAAGCGCAAGCGCTGGGAAGTGGTGACGGCGGATCAGGACGCCGCCAACTGAGCGGATAGGAAAGGTCGAGTGTCATGATACAGATGCAAACCAACCTGGAGGTCGCCGACAATTCCGGCGCGCGCCGGGTGCAGTGCATCAAGGTGCTGGGCGGCTCGAAGCGCAAGTTCGCCTCGGTCGGCGACATCATCGTCGTGTCGGTGAAGGACGCGATCCCGCGCGGTCGCGTCAAGAAGGGCGACGTCCACAAGGCGGTCATCGTCCGCACCTCGAAGGAGATCCGCCGCCCGGACGGCAGCGCGATCCGCTTCGACCGTAATGCGGCCGTGCTCATCAATCCGCAGGGCGAGCCGATCGGCACGCGCATCTTCGGGCCCGTGACGCGTGAGCTGCGCGCCAAGAAGTTCATGAAGATCATTTCGTTGGCGCCGGAGGTGCTGTGATGGCGGCGAGGATCAAGAAGGGCGATCGCGTGGTCGTTCTCGCCGGTCGCGACAAGGGCAAGCGCGGCGAGGTGCTCAGGGTCCTGGTCGAGCGCGACCGCGTGCTGGTCCAGGGCGTCAACATGATGAAGCGCCACACGAGCCCTTCGGCGCGTAACGCCGGTGGCATCGTCGAACAAGAGGCGGCGATCCATGTCTCGAACGTGGCTCACCTCGACCCCAAGGACGACAAGCCGACCCGGGTCGGATTCAAGGTCGTCGAAGGCAATCGCAAGGTGCGCTACGCCAAGCGCTCCGGCGAGATCATCGACAGATAAGGCGGCGGCAATGGCTACGAGACTGCGCGAGCATTACGAGACCACCGTGAAGCCGGAGCTGATGAAGCAGTTCCAGTATCGGAATCCCATGGAGGTCCCGAAGCTCGAGAAGATCGTGATCAACATGGGCGTGGGCCAGGCGGTCGGCGACAGCAAGCGGATCAACGTGGCCGCCGAGGAGCTTGCGCGCATCTCGGGGCAACGCCCGGTGATCACGGCCGCGCGCAAGGCGATCGCGAACTTCAAGCTCCGCGAGGGCATGAAGATCGGCTGCAAGGTCACCCTCCGGAGCGAGCGCATGTACGAGTTCCTCGACCGGCTGGTCACCATCGCACTTCCGCGCGTGCGCGATTTCCGCGGCCTTTCGGACCGCAGCTTCGACGGGCGCGGCAACTATACGTTCGGGCTCAAGGAGCAGATCGTGTTCCCGGAGATCGACTACGACAAGATCGATCAAATCCGGGGCATGGACATCACCATCGTAACGACGGCAAAGACGAACCAGGAAGCGCTCGCGCTTCTCAAGGGGTTCTCGCTGCCGTTCGGCAGCTGACCCGGAGCGGAGGTCGGAGTATGGCCAAGAGAAGTTCGATCGAGAAGAATAAGCGCCGTCAACGGCTGGTGAAGCAGTATGCGAGCCGGCGTGCGAAGCTGAAGGCGGTTGCCGACGATCTGTCGCGCCCGTCGGAGGAGCGCTTCGCCGCACGCCTCAAGCTCGCGGAACTGCCGCGCAACAGCTCCAGGGTGCGCGTGCGCAACCGCTGTGAGCAGTCGGGGCGGTCGCGTTCGTTCTATCGCAAGTTCAAACTCTCGCGAATTGCACTGCGGGACCTGGCCGCGAACGGTCAGATCCCCGGCATGGTCAAGTCGAGCTGGTAAAGGAGATCGGTTGATGTCGTATAGCGATCCCCTTGGGGATATGCTGACCCGCATCCGGAACGGCCAGCGTGCGCGCAAGGCGAGCGTGTTGGCGCCGCATTCCCGGTTGCGGACGAATGTTCTCGAGGTCCTGAAGCGGGAAGGCTACATCCGCGGCTACTCCGAGCACCAGGAGCGGCCCGGCGTGGTGGCGCTCGAGATCGAGCTCAAGTACCACGAGGGCCAGCCCGTGATCCGCGAGATACAGCGCGTGTCGAAGCCGGGACGGCGGGTCTATTCGAAGATCAAGGACCTGCCGCGCGTGCATGGCGGGCTGGGCATTGCCATCCTTTCGACGCCGCGCGGCGTGATGTCGGATTCGGATGCCCGTGCCGCCAATGTCGGCGGCGAGATCCTCTGTCAGGTGTTTTAGGAGCGGTCATGTCACGCGTTGGAAAATACCCTGTCGCGGTACCCGGCGGTGTCGAGGTGCAGTTCGCCGGTGCCAACCTGACGGTCAAGGGCAAGCTCGGCCAGTTGAGCCTTGCCATCCCCGACGACGTGGAGGCCGGCCTCGATCAGGGGAAGATCTGGGTCAAGCCGCGCGCCGAGACCAAGCGCGCGCGCATGTTGTGGGGCACTTATCGGAGCCTGATCAACAACTTGGTCGCTGGTGTGTCGAAGGGCTTCACGGTCAATCTCGAGATCCAGGGCGTTGGCTACCGGGCTGCGGTGCAAGGCAAGAACCTCCAGCTCCAGCTCGGCTATAGCCACGACGTCGCCTTCCCGATCCCGGAGGGAATCGCAATCAAATGCGACAAGCCGACCTCGATCACGATCAGTGGGGCCGACCGCCAGCGCGTCGGTCAGGTCGCGGCGGAGATTCGCGCCATGCGCGGCCCGGAACCATACAAAGGCAAGGGCATTCGCTACGAGGGTGAGCACGTCCGCCGCAAGGAAGGTAAAAAGAAGTAGGTACGAGCCATGAAGTCGACGATCGATCTCCACACGCGCCGCAAGCAGCGCATTCGAAGCAGGCTCGCGCAAAAGTCGGCCGGGCGCGCGCGCCTCAGCGTCCATCGCTCGAGCAAGAATATCTATGCTCAGGTGATCGACGACACCAAGGGCGTGACGCTCGCCGCGGCGTCGAGCCGCGACAAGGACCTCAAGGTGCTGATCAAAAAGGGATCGGATATCGAGGCCGCAAAGGCGGTCGGCAAGTTGATCGCGGCGCGTGCGATCGAGAAGGGCGTCAAGGAAGTGGTGTTCGACCGCGGAGCTTATCTCTATCACGGCAGGGTCAAGGCCCTGGCCGACGCCGCCCGTGAGGGCGGCCTGACGTTCTAGGGGATCAGGATCGATGGCAAGGAACGTGTCCCAACGCGATACGCGCGAGCGCGAAGAGAGCGAACTCGTCGAGAAGCTCGTCAGCATCAATCGCGTTGCCAAGGTGGTGAAGGGCGGCCGGCGCTTCGGCTTCGCCGCGGTCGTCGTCGTGGGCGACGGCAAGGGCCGCGTCGGTCACGGTTCCGGCAAGGCGCGCGAGGTGCCCGAGGCGATCCGCAAGGCGACGGATCAGGCAAAACGCTCGCTCGTCCGCGTTCCGCTGCGCGAAGGCAGGACGCTCCATCACGACGTGCTCGGCCGTTACGGCGCTGGACGCGTGGTTGTGCGCTCGGCGGCACCGGGCACGGGTATTATCGCGGGCGGGCCGATGCGTGCGATCTTCGAATGCCTCGGCGTTCAGGACGTGGTCGCGAAGTCAATCGGCTCGACCAATCCGCACAACATGATCAAGGCGACATTCGCCGCCCTTGCCAATATCATGGCGCCTCGTCTGGTCGCCTCGAAGCGCGGCAAGAAGGTGGGCGAGATCATCGGCCGGCGCGCGGGCGAGGCGAGTGCCGCGGTGAAGGAGTAGGCTCATGGCGGCGAAAGTGAAGAAAGAGAAGAAGGCCGGGACGAAAACCGTCAGGGTGACCCAGATCGGCAGCCCGATCGGGCGCGAGGGGTACCAGCGTGCCACCCTTATCGGCCTCGGCCTCAACAAGATGCACCGCTCGGCCGAGCTCGAGGACACACCCTCCGTGCGCGGCATGATCGCGCGGGTGCACCATTTGGTGAAAGTCGAGGGCTAGTGTGGTGGATTTGAGGTTCCTAAGATTTTGGTGGCGGCCACGTTTAGGAACTTCAAATCCGAGGACCACACTAGGGCCACCGGCC
>DATDHA010000233.1:0-1698 GCA_036521815.1 Alphaproteobacteria bacterium
GCGAAACGCTCAAGGTAAGCCAGGCGTCGACGCCCTGCCTGAACGCTTCAAGTACGAGTGCGGGCTCGATTATAGCATCAGCCTGCACGACGAGCCGGCTCGCCGCGAAGGTGTCGCGGAGTGCCTTGAGGGAACTGATCCCCTCCACACCGTCGAGATGAAGGCCAAAGAGGATAAGCTGCGGCGTTGGCGCAAGAGGCGCCTTGGAGAGAGCCGCCATGACATTATCAGCCTCGGCAACGACGGAGTAACCGCTATGGCGCAGCATGATCTTGATCCCCTCCCTGAAGAGGGAACGGCTGTCAATCAGCAGCAGACCAACGGGCGGCCTTCGCGTGTCCTCTACCGGTGCCGGCGATTGTGCGTTGAGCGGATGCAGGTTGGCGACCTTCGCCACGGGGGCATCTTGGCGCTCACGCTCTCCGCCTCCCTCGCCCACGAGATGCAACTCGCGTGAGTAGACTCGTCGCTTCGCGGCAAATTCGAACTTCGTCGACATGCCTGCCTCCACCAGATTTCGCCCCACGCCGGTATTGTCGCTGAACGTCATACCCTATCGGTGTGACGCATTTCACAGCGTGCGGAACGGATTTTGCGTGGGATTCCGGCGGTGCCGCGGCACCTTGCAAGCGTCCGCCCGGTCAGCGCGAGGCGGCTTTGCCGGCGCCGGCGGCGGAGGCGATTTCGGCGACGAGCTTCTTGGTGATCGCCTCGGCAAAGCTGTCGAAGCTGCCGACGGATAGCACGAACGAGCCGGGGCCGCCGACGACGCGGGTGCGATAATATTCGCCGATGCCGCCCACCGGCTGAACATGCCCGATGAAGCCGGGAGCCGGGTGTTCGTTGACGATGGTAAGCCCGTTGATGGTGACCTTGGCGTTCACGGCGTCGTCGCGCGCATACTCGACGGGCCGGCCGCTATTGTTGTCGCCGTCGCCCGAGACGTCGATCACCCGGCGCCCGCCCTCGAATCCGCTTTCGGCAAAGTGCCGCATGGCGAAATCGATCGCCGCACCGATCGCCGTTGCGTCGGCGAACGAGCGCCGCGCGCTGCGCAGGATATTGGCGAAAACCGTAGCGGTTTCGCCGTCATCGATCACCATCCAATCGGCGACGACGTGCTGCGACTTGGGGCCCGACCATTCGACAAAGCTCAGGGCAATCGCGTGATGGGGCCCCGACTCGATCGCCTCGAGGACTTGCGGATCGGTAATAGCCGCGGCATAGCCCTCGCGCTGCAACCGGAACTCTTCGTTGTCGACGCTGATCGAGACATCCGCCGCGAGGACAAGCTGGACATCGACCACCTGCGCGCGCGCGAGCTGAAAGGTGGTCAGCATCGAGGCCGCGAATAGGACGGTCGTCAGAGCTATCCGCATCGACTCCTCTCTCCGCACGAGGACAGTACACCCGTCGACCGCACCTCGTCACTCTTCGCGAATTGCGCGATGCACCCGCAGCCCGCAAGGCGCTTGGGTTGACCCTTGCGGATTGCGAGGATACTAAGAGCGCTGCGATTCCGAAGCGGCGGCTTCGTTGCCGGGCCTGCGACAAACCGAATAACGAAAGGATTTCTGGGCGATGTCAGTCGTCGTACGCTTTGCACCCTCACCGACTGGCTTCCTCCATATCGGTGGCGCGCGCACCGCACTCTTCAACTGGCTCTATGCGCGCCACACCGGTGGAAAATTCCTGCTC
>DATDHA010000234.1:0-11471 GCA_036521815.1 Alphaproteobacteria bacterium
GCCAGGACCTCAAGGTCGTGACCGCGCGCGCACCGACCGAGGCCGAGTTCGCCGATATGCTGTTCGCATTCCGTGTCGCCAAGCACGTCAAGTCGAACGCCGTCGTCTATGCGAAAAATGGCGCGACCGTCGGCATCGGGGCGGGTCAGATGAGCCGGGTCGATTCCTCGCGCATCGCGGCATGGAAGGCCGAAGAGGCGGGCAATGCCGCCAAGGAAACCTCGCGCCGCACCGAACGGTCGGTCGTCGCATCGGACGCCTTCTTCCCCTTCGCCGACGGCCTCCTCGCCGCGGTTGCGGCGGGGGCCACCGCGGTGATCCAACCGGGCGGCTCGTTGCGCGACGGCGAGGTGATCAAGGCGGCCGACGACGCGGGCATCGCCATGGTCTTCACCGGCATGCGGCACTTCAGGCACTGACAGGCTCTCGTCCATCGGCCCGCACCGTCGCGAGCAATCCGAGTCCGATCACCAGAAAGACGATCACGCTCGCCATGCCGGCGCGCTGGCTGGCGAAATGATCGACGGCGAGCCCATAGATGGCCGGGCCCGTGAAAGCGGTGATCTTGCCCGTGAGGGCATAGAGGCCGAACATCTCGGCTTCGAGGCCGAGCGGGACGAGACGCGCCATGAGCGTGCGGCTCGCGGCCTGCGCCGGCCCGACGAAGACGCCAAGCGCCAGTCCGACCGGCCAGAACCATGTCTTGCTATGGATAAAAAGGATGGCCGTGCCAAGTGCGATCAGGCACAGGAGCGAGACGAGGATGGTTGGCTTCGAGCCCATCCAATCGTCGACCCAGGCAAAAAGTGCCGCACCCAGGCCCGCCGTCGCGTTTATTGCGATCCCGAAAAGCAGCACCTCGTCGAGGGCGAACCCCATGACGCCGGCGGCATAGATGCCACCGAAAATGAAGAGCGTGTTGAGCCCGTCGCCATAGATCATTCGCGCGATGAGAAAGCGAAGCATGGCCGGCCTGCCTGGCAAATCCTTGAGGTTGGCGTAGAGCCCGCGAAGCCCAGCACCCACGGCCTCTGCGATACTCGCATCACGTGACTTGCGGTCCGGCATCAACAGGAAGAAGGGGGTCACGAATACCGCAATCCAAAGTGCGACGAGAAGTGCGGTGGCGCGCACTGGCTCGGCAGCCGCCGTGTCTAGTCCGAATAGCGCTGGCGTGGGCTTGATAAGCACGAAGAGGGCGATCGCCAGGCAGCCGAGCCCGCCGATATAGCCAAGTCCCCAGCCCCAGCCGGAAACGCGTCCGAGCATGGCCTGCGGGGCGACGTCGCGCAGGCTCGCATTGTAGAAGACCACGCCGAACTCGTAGCTCACACTCCCGATTGCGACGAGGACAAGCGTACGCCCCGCCGCGTCGGGCGTCGGCCGGGAAAACCACAAGCATGCGGTGGCCGCAACGCAAACGGCCGCGAACGCGCCGATCCAAGGCTTGTGCCGTCCCGCGCGATCGGCGATCGCACCGAGGATGGGGCCAAGGATCGCGACCATGAAGCCCGCGATCGACAGGGCGATGCCCCATCTCGCGGCACCTTCATCGGAAGAGCGCGCGATGCCGGTCGAAAAATAAACACCCCACACGAACGTCGCGATGACGACAGGCCAGGCGGCAATCCCGAAATCGTAGATGCACCATGCGGCGAGCGGCCCAACACCGCTCGGCCGCTTGGGTCGATCGTCGGGGGTACCGGACAAGTGTCGGCGCCCTAGTGTGGCGAATCCGAAATTCGCCACATCTGGGCGCGGGACCGTGAGCGAATTTCGGATTCAAAGCCACACTGGTAATATGTTGTTTCTAGTGTGGTATTCGGATTTGAAGTTCCTAAACGCGGATGCCACCAAAATGTTAGGAACTTCAAATCCACCACACTAGCCCATCATGCTGCGGAGCTGACGGTTGGCGACCGCGAGCATGGCAAGGTCCGCCTGGCCGGCACCCTTGATGTCGGCGATGACGCTTTGCGCCCGCTCGACGGCGGCGGCCCGTGCCTGCACCCAAGCCTCGACCGCACCATTGGCCGCACCCGCACCATTGCCTGCACCGGCAGCGCCCGATGAATCGAGCACGCGCGTCACAAGCTCGCTTTGGTGCGCGTAGAGATCGTCGACGATCGCGGCGACCGCGAGCTTCTGCCAATGGCCGTGGACGGCGAGATGTTCGGCCGCACCGCGCAGCCAGTCGATGCCGAAGCGCGCACCGATCGCGAAATAGATCCGGCCGACCTCCTCGGCACTATGGCCGCTCGCCTGTGCCACGCGCACGATGTCGCATCCCGAAACCAGGAAGTCGAGACCGGCGACCGGCCGCGCCAAATCGGGCGGCACGCCCTGCACCGTATAACCGGCCGCGCGCTTGTCGAATGAAGCGCGGTCCTCGGGCGAGAGGATCCCATCGACGACCGACCAAAGGGTGGCGATCCCGGGACCGTAATCGGCGACGTTGCGCGTGACGTCGAGGGGATGGCGTCCATGGGCGAGGAACCACTGGCTGACCTGTTCGATCGCGTGGCGAATCTCAACCAGCATGGCCATTTGCGCCTCGGCACTTACTTTGTTGTCGAGCGCTTCAATACCGCTCCACAGCCGGCCGAGGTTGAAGGCGTCCCGCGAAATCGTATAGGCTCGCGCCACGTCCGCGACGGACATGCCTGTCTTTTCCTCCATCTTGCTCGCAAATGTGCTGCCGGCACGGTTGACGAGGCTGTTCGTGACGACGGTTGCGATGATTTCGCGGCGCAGGCTGTGCCGTTCGATCGCAGCGCGGAAGTTCTTTTGGAGTGGGACCGGAAAGTACTTCACGAGGTCCTCGACGAGGATCGGATCGTCCGGCAGATCGGTCGGCAGGAGCCGGTCGTAGAGATCGAGCTTGGCGTAGGCCATGATCACGGCAATTTCGGGGCGCGTGAGGCCTTTTCCCGATGCAGCGCGTTCGGCCAGCTCTTCATCGCTCGGCAATGAGTCGATCGCACGGTTGAGCCGGCCCGCGCGTTCGAGCCGGCGCATGAGCAGGACCTGCTCGTCGAGCAGCGCCAGGCCCTCCCGCTCGGCGACGCTGAGCGCCTGGGTCTGCTGATAGTTGTCTTCGAGCACGAGGGCGCTGACCTCATCGGTGACGGCCTGGAGCTGCCGGTCCCGCTGCTTCATGGTCATGTCGCCGCGCGAGACGACGTCGCCCAAAAGCACCTTGAGGTTGACTTCGTGGTCCGATGTATCGACGCCGGCCGAATTGTCGATCGCGTCCGTGTTGATGCGCCCGCCCGCCATCGCGTAGGCGATACGCGCGCGTTGGGTGACGCCGAGATTGGCACCTTCGCCGATCACCTTTGCGCGCACTTCCTCGGCATTGATGCGGAGCGCATCGTTTGCGCGGTCGCCCACCTCGGCGTTGCCCTCGGCGCGCGCCTTGACGTAGGTCCCGATGCCGCCGAACCAAAGGAGATCGATTCGCGCCCTCAGCATCGCCTGGATGAGCTCGCCCGGGGTAACGCTGTCCCTCGAGATTTCGAAGACGCGTTTGATCTCCGGCGTGACCTTGATCGATTTCGCCTTGCGGTCGTACACCCCCCCGCCTTTCGAGATCAGCTTCGCGTCATAGTCCGTCCAGCTCGATCGCGGCAGCTCGAACAGGCGCTGACGCTCGGCGAGGCTTGCGCTCGGATCCGGATCGGCGTCGATGAAAATATGGAGATGATTGAAGGCGCCGAGCAGCTTGATGTGCTTGGAAAGCAGCATGCCGTTGCCGAACACGTCGCCCGACATATCCCCGATGCCGACGACCGTGAAGTTCTCGCGCTGGATATCGCGGCCGAGCTCGCGGAAGTGGCGCTTGACACCTTCCCACGCCCCCTTCGCGGTAATGCCCATCTTCTTGTGGTCGTAGCCCGCCGAGCCGCCGGAGGCGAAGGCGTCATCGAGCCAGAAGCCGTATTCGTCCCGGCTGACCGCGTTTGCGAGGTCGGAGAACGTCGCGGTACCCTTGTCGGCCGCAACAACCAGATAGGGATCGTCCTCATCGCGGCGGACGACATCCACGGGCGGAATGATCTTGCCCTGCTTGATGTTGTCCGTCAGGTCGAGCATGCCGCGCATGAGCGTGCGGTAACACTCGATCACCTCGGCCATCAGTGTTTCGCGTCCGCCGTCCGCCGGCGGGCGTTTCACGACGAAGCCGCCCTTGGAGCCGACCGGCACGATGACCGTGTTCTTGACCATTTGCGTCTTCATGAGGCCGAGGATCTCAGTTCGGAAGTCCTCCCGCCGGTCTGACCAGCGGATGCCGCCGCGCGCGACCTTGCCGCCGCGCAAGTGAATACCCTCCATGCGGGGGCTATAGACCCAGATCTCGACGAGCGGCCGCGGCTCCGGCAACTCGTCGACCGTGCGGCTGTCGAGTTTGACCGAGAAATATGGCTTAGGCGCGCCGTCCTTGCCGCGCTGGAAATAATTTGTCCGGATCGTCGATTCGACGAGATTGACGAAGCGTCGCAGGATGCGGTCCTCATCGAGGCTTTCGACCTCGTCGAGGCCTTGCTCGATCTCCTTGCGGATGGCGGCCGCACGGGCGTCGGCGTCCCCTCGATTGGCAATGTCGAGGCGCGCGAGGAAGAGCCGGACGATGCGCTGCGCCAGGCTTGGGTTCCGAGTGAGCGTTTCCTCCATGTAGGTCTGGCTGAAGGCGATTCCGGTCTGGCGCAGATATTTGCAATAGGCACGTAGGATGACGATCTCGCGCCACGCGAGCCCGCCCATCAGAACGAGCCGGTTGAAGCCATCGGCCTCTATCGCACCCGACCAGATGCGCGCAAACGCGTCCTGGAAATCCTCGCGCAGAGCCTCGAGGTCGATGGCGGCACCATCGGCGCGCATCATGCCGAAATCGTGCAGATAGACCGGATCCGCCCCGTGCGGTTCGACCAGGAAGGGCACTTCCTGCAATACGCGCAAGCCCATGTCCTCGAGCATCGGCAGGATATCCGAAAGCGCGACAGCACCGCGCGCGTTGTAGATCTTGAACCGGATTTCGTTGTCCGCCGCCTCGATCGTGCGATAGAGGTGCATCCCCACATCCTGGCTCGCGAGCACCGATTCGATTTTCTCCATGTCGACGACGGCGAGGGGTGCTTTGAAGCGCTCGCGATAATCGGTCGGGAAGGCGTGGGCGTATCGGCGGAAGAGCTTCAAGCCGCTCTCCTCGCCCTTCGTCTCGATCAGGGCCGACTTGAGCTTGTCGATCCAGGAACGTGCGGCCTCGATCAACCGGGCTTCGATCTCCTCGACCCTGAACTCGGGAATTTCCCCAAGCGTGGTCGTGACGATGAAATGCACGCGCGCCAGCATCATCTCGGTCCCGAGCTCGGGCTCGAAGGCGCTGACCGTGCCATGAAACGCTTCCTCCAAGATGGCGCCGAAGCGCTCGCGCAATTCGGTGTTGTAGCGGTCGCGCGGCACATAGACGAGGCAAGAGACAAAGCGCTCGAACGGATCCTTGCGCACGAACAGCGCAATTCGCTGACGCTCCTGAAGATGCAGGATGTCCATCGCGATGTCGAAGAGCTCGTCCTCTTCGATCTGGAATAGCTCATCCCGCGGATAAGTCTCGAGGATGTGGAGGAGCGCCTTGCCGTCGTGGCTGTTCGACGCAAAGCCGCAGCGCGCCATCACGTTCGCCACCTTCCGGCGCAGGAGCGGGATGTCGCGCGGAATACGGTTGTAGGCGGCCGAGGTGAAAAGACCGATGAAGAGCCGCTCGCCCGCGACTTCACCGTCGTCGCTGAATTTTTTGACCGTGAGCACGTCCAAATAAGTCGGGCGATGCACGGTCGATCGGCGGTCGGACTTGTTGACCGTGAGCAGCATGGGCTGGCGCAGGAATGCCTGCACATCGGGCGGCAACGCGGACATGTTGCGACGGCCGCGATAGACGAGTTCGGCGTCGTCGCGCAGGATGCCGAGCCCGGTCGAAGGGGTCACCTCCATCTTCGCTTCGGCACCGCTGCCGACGAAATCGTACTCGCGGTAACCGAGGAACGTGAAGTGGTTGTCCTCGACCCAGCGAAGGAATTCTTTGGCTTCCGAGACCTCCGCCGGCGGCAGCGGCAGCTCAACGCCGTCGAGATGTGCCAGGAGATCGCCCATCCGCGCACGCATCGCGCGCCAATCCTCGACGGCGGCGCGCACGTCGGCGAGCACGCTCGCAAGACCCTCGCAAATATCCGTCAGTGCAGCGTGGGAGCTTTGTTCCTCGATCTCGACGTGCATGTAGGATTCGCCAACCATCCCTTCCGGCGCCTCGGCCGGCACGTAAAGCTCCGCGATATTGCCCTTGGCGTCGCGCTTCAGCCGCATGACCGGGTGGATGATGAGATGCACCGTGAGTTCCCGGCGGTTGAGTTCCGCCGTCACCGAGTCGACGAGAAACGGCATATCGTCGTTCACGATCTCGATGACCGTGTGGTTCGATTTCCAGCCATGATCCTCGAAGCGCGGATTATAGGCGCGGATCTTCGGCTTGGCGGGCTCGCGGCTGCGGGCGAAGTTGTAGAAGGCGAGTGCCGCCCCATAGAGCTGGTCGATGTCCTCGCTGACGATGTCGTCGGGTGGGACGTTCGCGTAGTACTGGCGGATGAAGTTTTCCGCCCACGCGGATTTCCCGCGCGGAAGCCGTTCGCGGGCGAGGGCCACGACCTTGCCGATCACCTCTTCCTTGAGTGCGTGCGTGCGCGCAGCCATCGAAGCCCTCCCTTCGCCTATGATCCCCGCCGCGTTTTCTTTGCCTTGAGATTAATCGGCGTTTGTTAACCAAAATCGATCACGCTGCGCCACTCCGGGGTTCGGACCCGGCGGCGACTACCCGGAATGTCGGCCCGAACCGAGAGCGGCGTCAATAGCATAAGGGCCTATGGGAAGCCGGCGCTTTCCGGCACGGCGATAGGAAAGATCGGCATGGCTGCAGTGCATAACGGTTTCGTGAAATCCAGCGGGCGGCGGCCGGCCGGCTGGTCGAAGTGGCCCTTGCGATTCCTCGTCGGGCTCGCCATCGGCCTCGTATCCATGCTCGTTTTCTATGCGGGCCTCTTCGCGGCCGTCCTTTACTCCGTGCGCCTCATCGAATTCTGACCTAGGCTGCGTCTGACCCTGGCCGCTTGTGACTCTGGCCGCCTCTGGCCTCGGCCGCTTCCGGCCCAAGGCGGGACCGGCAGAGGAAATCCGGCGAAGAAACTCCAAAAACGCTCGAGAACAGCTGGTTTCCCATTGCAGGCAACCCTTATCGCCTTTTCGATCGAGGAAGTTCTCTGTTTGTTCCAAGACTGTCCTAACAAGGGCGCCGCTTCGAGCGCATCTCGAGGGGTAGACGCCGTCACCCGGCGCGCCTTCCATGATCGACCCGTCGCGCACGTCCATCTCTCTTGGCCGACCCGCACGAGACAGCGCATCGATCCGCCTCGTCACGGTTTGGTGGGGTGTGCCAGACCGAAACCCGTAAGCTTGCTAATCATCCTGGTTTTCGCTTGCCCGATCCCCGGCGATCTCATGGCCGTGCCATCGCCTGGGCAGCAGGGGCAGGTAGCGGCTATGAGGTGCAAACGGCGGCTGGACGCAGGCGAAACCGAGCGCCGATCCGAGCCGGCATCGGATTCGCCACCACACGCGATCCGGCTTTGCCTCTCAGCAAAGCAGCGGCGCGTGCGCGACCGGTCGAGGGGTTCTTAGGAGGGATTGGAGCGGGAGAAGGGGTTCGAACCCTCGACCCTCACGTTGGCAACGTGATGCTCTACCACTGAGCTACTCCCGCACCGGAGCCGCGTGATAATAAGTATATCGGCTTTATTTGCAAGGATGGAATAGGGTTAACGGGTGGGAACCGCGGTTTCGCCGTCGCCGTTGCACTTGCCTCGCGGGGCGCTATTTTAGGGCCGAAATCGAGGAAGAGACATGCCCGTCACCCCCGAGGCTCTGCTCGCCCGGTTCCAGGAACTGGGCTTTCGCACCACGAACCACCGCCACCCGCCGGTCTTCACCGTCGAGGAGAGCAAGCAGCTCCGCGGCAAGCTGCCGGGCGGGCATTGCAAGAGCCTCTTTGTCAAGGACAAGGCCGACCGGGTCTGGCTCGTCGTCGCCCTTGAAGACCGGCCGGTCGATCTCAAGCGCCTGCGGCGCCAACTCGGCGCGAAGAAGACCCTTTCGTTCGGCAGTCCGGAGCTGCTGATGGCGCTTTTGGGCGTGACGCCGGGCTCCGTGACGCCCTTCGGCGTCGTTAACGATCGCGAGGGTCGGGTCACGGTTGTGCTCGAAGAGCGCATGATGAGCTGCACGCCCCTCAATTACCACCCGCTCGTCAACTCCCAGACCACTTCGATTACGCCCCAGGACCTCCTTGCCTTTCTGCGCTCGACCGGGCATGAGCCGCTCATTCTCGATTTCGACGCCCCGCTTCCGGTGGCGGAAGGTGCTGCCGGGGAGGCTTGAACGGGTGTGCTCCGGCTTTGAGCTTCGGCGGACTTGCCAGGACGCCAGCGAGCCGCCATTTAGATGGCGCGCCCACCGGCACCGGCCGCGGGTGCTGCGGCTCGGGCAACGGCCCGGCTCACGCGAGCCAGAATCACGCAAGCCAGAAGGGGTATGAAGGCTTATGCAGACATTCATCAACGAGCAAGGAGGCCCTGTTCCTGGCGGCGACGCCGTCCTCATCAAGGACGCGACCACGGCGAGCTTCAAGACGGACGTGATCGACGCATCGCGCGAGGCGCCCGTCATCGTCGATTTGTGGGCGGCCTGGTGCGGCCCTTGCAAGCAGCTCGGGCCGATCCTCGAGAAGGTCGTACGCCAGGCCAAAGGCAAGCTGCGCCTCGTCAAGGTCGATATCGACAAGAACCCGCAGATCGCCCAGCAATTCCGCGTCCAGTCGATCCCGGCCGTGTTCGCCGTCGCTGACGGGCGCGTGGTCGACGGCTTTGTCGGCGCATTGCCCGAGAGCCAGGTCAAGGCATTCGCCGACCGGCTCCTGGCGGCGGGTGGCGAGGATGACGGTGCCGCCGAGACGGCGGAGGCGATCGAGCGCGCAACGGCGCTCATGGCTGAGGGCGACCTCGGCACGGCGAGTGCGATCTTTGGCCAGATCCTCCAGCACGAACCGGACAATCTCGCGGCAACCGGCGGCCTTGCGCGTTGCCATCTCAAAGCGGGCAACTTCGCCCAGGCGAAGGACCTGCTCGCACGGGTTCCATCGGAGAAATCGGGCGACCCGGAGATCGCGGCTGCGCGCGCCGCGCTCGAGCTCGCCGAGCAAGCGCAGAAGAGCGGTCCGATCGATGAACTGAGGACCAAGGTCGCGGCCAATCCCTCCGACCATCCCGCCCGCTTCGAACTTGCGAACGGGCTTTACGCCGCCGGACGGAACGAAGAGGCGGTCGAGGAGCTTCTCGAGCTCATCAAGCGTGACCGCAAATGGAATGACGAGGCGGCGCGCAAGCAGCTCCTGAAGCTCTTCGAAGCACTCGGCAACGCCAATCCGCTCGTGAGCGCTGGTCGCCGTCGGCTCTCAGCGCTTCTCTTTTCGTGACCGGGTGCCCAGCATGAGCCGAAGCAAGTTCGATCCGGCCTTCGAGCAGCTCCCGAGCACAACACCGATCTTTCCGCTGAGCGGGGTCCTGCTTTTGCCGGGCGGGAAGCTCCCGCTCAACATTTTCGAGCCACGCTATCTCGCGATGACACGCGATGCGCTCGCAGGCGAGCGCATCGTCGGAATGGTGCAGCCGCTCGAAGGCCAGGTGGAGGCAAGCGTGCCGGACGTCTACTCGCTTGGCTGCGCCGGCCGGATCACCTCTTTCGCCGAGACCGACGACGGGCGCTATGAGATAACGCTTTCCGGCCTCTGCCGGTTCGACATCGCGCGCGAGATCGAGCCGCTCAACGGCTACCGGCGCGTAATCCCGAATTTTGCACCCTATCGCGGCGATTACGAGGAGGCGCCGAGCGGGGTCATCGACCGCAAGCGGCTGGTCGATGCGCTGCGCCAATATTTCAAGCTCCAGAACATCGATGCCGACTGGAAGGCGATCCAATCGACCCCGGACGAGCGTCTCGTCACCACGCTTGCGATGGTGTGCCCGTTCGAGCCGAGCGAGAAGCAGGCCCTTCTGCAATCGCCCAATCTTGCCGAGCGCGGCCGCGTGATGACGGCACTTTTCGAGATGGCGGCCCTCGGGACCAAGGGCGGCGAGGCGCGCCACTGACGGGTCCGCGACAAAGCGTGGAGGGATGACGGCAATGGCCGACGCGAAATCGGGAGTCGATCCCAAGCTGCTCGAAATCCTTGTCTGCCCATTGACCAAGGGACCCTTGCGATACGATCGCGAGGCCAATGAACTCATCAGCGAACGGGCTGGCCTCGCCTATCCGATCCGCGACGGCATTCCGATCATGCTGGTCGACGAGGCGCGCCGCCTCGACGAGCCGGCGAAGCCCGAGACCAGCGCTTAGGCGATGGGGCGCACCCGCCAATGACGAGTGCCCCGCAATGACGGGCGGCCGCGGGCAGCATCTCGGCACCCGGCATTGGCCGGTTGAAATCCGACTAAAGTCGGCCGAGAAAATTCTTGAAATCGATTTCGACGACGGGACGCTTTTTCGCTTCCCGGCCGAGTATCTGCGCGTCGAAAGCCCGTCCGCCGAGGTGCAGGGCCACGGCCCCCGCCAGAAGCAGACGGTCGCAGGTCGCCGGCATGTCGGAATCATCAAGCTCGAACCGGTCGGCAATTACGCGATCCGTATCGTGTTCGACGACCTTCACGATACCGGGATATTCTCGTGGGAATACCTTTACGAGCTTGGTGCGAACCAGGACGAGAAGTGGAGCGCCTATCTGGCTTCCCTCGAGGCGAAAGGGCTCAGTCGGGAACCAGCAGGGCGCCAGTGAGAGCGACGCAAGCGACGGCCATCCGGCAGCAGCAGCCGCGCGTCAGAGCGGCTCGCCGCGCGTGAGCCGGGGCAGTTCGCCGACCACCCCCATGGCATGGCGCATGAAGAGCCTGCGCAGCGGCGCAAGCTCATTGACGAGCCCGAGGCCGACGTCGCGCACGAGGCGCACGAGCGGCACGTCATTCGAGAACAGCCTATTGAGCACGTCAGTCGCGACCATGAGCGCCACGTTATCGAATCGCCGCCAGCGCTGGTAGTGCGCCAGGATAACGCCGCCGCCGAGATCGAGGCCGAGGCGGTGCGCATCGACCAGGATTTCGGCGAGGGCCGCCACGTCGCGCAGGCCAAGGTTGAGGCCCTGTCCGGCGATCGGGTGAATTGCGTGCGCCGCGTCGCCGACGAGGACGAGGCGCGTGTCCGTGTAACGCTCCGCGTGCAGGAGTGCGAGCGGATGGGCCCAGCGCCGGCCCTCGATCCTGAGCTTGCCAAGATAAGGACCGAAGCGCCGCTCCAGTTCCGCGGAAAACGCCTGATCGTCC
>DATDHA010000235.1:0-1612 GCA_036521815.1 Alphaproteobacteria bacterium
GAGCGATTTCCGGCCGCCGCTATGAAATTTGTCGGGAGGAGGAAATGAGGAGAAGCGCACGGACCACAATTCTGCTCGCGGCGGCCGCAATGCTCGGATTGGGTGCGGCCGCGGCCAAAGCGGACGCGCTCGACGACATCAAGCAGAGGGGAACCCTCACCGTCGGTGTCAAGGCCGACTATCGCCCTTACGGTTACCGCGATCCCTCTGGCGGCATCGTCGGCCTCGAGCCTGACCTTGCAGCTGACATCGCCAAGCGTCTCGGCGTCAAGCTCGAGCTTGTCCCGGTGGTTGCATCGAACCGCATGCAGTTCCTCGAGCAGGGCAAGATCGACATCATGATCGCCACGATGACGGACACGCCGGAGCGCCGGAAGGTCGTCCTGATCGTCGATCCCGACTATTACGCCTCGGGGACCAACCTGCTCGCACCGAAGTCGGCGCATCTCACGGATTGGAGCCAGGTCAAGGGCAAGCCCGTCTGTCTCATCCAGGGGTCGTTCTACAACAAGGAGCTTCAGGAAACCTACGGGATCGAACCGGTTGCCTTCAAAGGCACGGCGGAGGCCTACGCCGCACTCAAGGCCGGCAACTGCGTCGGCGTGGCGTACGACGACACCGCCCTCTATGGCCAGGTGCTCGACCCGGATTGGAAGGACTACGAAGTGCCGCTCAAGTCGATTCTGGCGCAACCCTGGGGTCTCGCCGTCAAGCTTGGCGAGACGAAATTCGCCGACTTCATGTCAGCCACTATCAAGGATTGGCACAAGAGCGGGCTGATCCTCGAGCTCGAGAAGAAATGGGGCGTGCCCAATTCGGCCTTTGCCCTGGAAATGCACGACAAGTATAAATGACCGTCGCGCATCGCGCGCGCCAAGAGAATCGTGAACCAAGAAAATCGCGTGCCAAGAAAATAGAGGGAGGTGACCGAAACGTCGGGGCCGATGACATGGTCCCGATTAGCCGTCTCCGAAGACGCGTGGCCAGCATCCCGAGGACGCCGCGAGGCGGCCGCCTCGGAACGCTGCATTCGGTTGAAGGAGATGGCCGGTGACCGACAAGCCGCCGCGATCGGCAGGTCAAGGTACGGCGGCTTGCATGGGAGGCGTTGGGGGGCTGGCGCTTGCAGGCATTTTGGAACTGGTTTGCCTGGCTGCACGACCGCACGGGCATCAACCTTACGATCTTCTATGACGCGTTCGATCGGCATCGCTTCGCCGAGGGCTTTCTGACGACGGTCGAGCTGGCAGCGACTTGCATTGTCTTCAGCCTGCTCATCGGCGTGATCGGCGCCTGGCTGCAGGGCTCGACGCTCAGAGTGCCGCGCCTCGTCGTCTACTGGTACATCCAGTTCTTCCGCAACACGCCACCGCTCGTGCAGCTCTATTTCTTCTATTTTGGCGTGGGCGCGCTCATCAAAGGCTCGGCCGTCGGCGGTGTCGCGGCCCCGCTCGTGAGCAACTTCGCCTGGGCCGTCCTGTCGCTTTCGTTCTATGCGGGCGCTTTCAACGTGGAGATATTCCGCTCGGGCATCGAGGCCGTGCCCAGGGCGACCATCGAGGCCGCCTCCGCACTCGGCTACACCCGCATGGGCGCCTATATTCACGTGATC
>DATDHA010000236.1:0-2284 GCA_036521815.1 Alphaproteobacteria bacterium
CGATCTCGCCGCCGGCCCTCGCGGCGGCGGTCGACAATGCCGACACCATGGCAGCACCGGATTTCGACTGGATCGACCGGCGCGGCGCCGAGGCGAGCGTGCATATCGTCCGTGAAACGCTTGGCGCCGTCCGCTTGCGTCCGGAGGCCAGGGCGTGACGGGTCCCGATATGACGAGCTGGGACGACCTCGCACGCGAGCTCGACAAGTGGGCTTCGGTTTCAACGGAGCCCGGCGACGACGCAACCGGGCGACCTGCGACCCTATGGTGGCGCGACGACGATGCGGTCGGGACCTCGCCTGCCCTTGATCGCCTCATGGGCCTCAGGCGCGAATATGGCCTTCCGTTGACCCTTGCCGTCATACCGGTCCGTGCCGAGGCGAGCCTTGTCGCGGCAATCGAGGGCGATCCGGCGATTGCTCCCGTCCAACATGGCTTCGCCCATCTCAATCATGCGCGAAACGGCGCAAAAAACGGCGAACTCGGCTCCGCACGGCCCGTCGCCGCGAATTGCGCCGATTTGGCCGCAGGTGCTCGGCGCATGCGCGAGCTTTTCGGCGAACGAGCCGTTCCAGTCCTCGTCCCCCCTTGGAACCGCATCGACCCCGCGCTGGTCGCCCATCTGCCCGGCCTCGGATTTCGCGGCCTTTCGACCTTTGGGCCGCGGGCCGCAGCGGAACCCGTGGCCGGACTTGGCCAAGCCAACACCCATATCGACATCGTCGACTGGCGGGGTGGGCGGGGGTTCGTGGGAGAGGTCAAGGCCCTCAGCACCGTCATCGAGCACCTTGCAGCCCGCCGCAGCGCTGTGGTCGACCCGGACGAGCCGACTGGCCTCTTGACCCACCACCTCGTTCATGACGACGCGGGATGGCGTTTCCTCGCGCACCTTTTTGAGGCAACCGCGGCGCACCCCGCCGTGCGCTGGCTGGCGGCGGAGGGTATCTTCACGCCCCGTGGTCCAGCACGGCGCGGCGAGGCGCAGCTACTTCGATGAGCATCCATCGTTATCCCGCCACCAGCATGCGCGCCGATTATACGCGGGCAGGCTTTGGCTTCGTGCTTAGCGTCGCACTGGCCGCAATGGCATCGGGGGCGCCGATTGTGGCAGGGGTCCTCGGCGCATGCGCGCTGCTGTTCCTTGCCTTCGGAATCAGAACCTGGCGGCGGCAGCGGATGGTTGTCGAACTGACGAGCGATGGCATATCGACCTCGGGCGTGCGCTGCGTTAGGCTTCCTTGGGACGAATTGACCGGGTTGAGACTGCGATATTACGCCACCAAACGCGATCGCACGGGCGGTTGGATGCAGCTCGACTTGGCGGCAGGGGGGAAGCGCTTGTCGCTCGAATCAAGTCTTGACGGATTTGCCGACATCGTTCGGCAAGCCGCATCGGCGATCGGTGCGAGGGGGCGCGATATTGACGGGACTACGCGAAATAATCTTTCCGCTCTGGGAATCGCGGCAATCGCGATGAGGACATGATCAACCTTCTCACCGTCCGCGATCTCAGGGTCGAGTTCCAGGTTCACGGTGCAGTGATTCCGGCGGTGAAAGGGGTTTCGTTCCGGGTCCGCCCAGGTTCAACGGTGGCGCTGGTCGGCGAATCAGGTTCGGGGAAGTCGGTCGTTTCCCAAGCGATCATGGGCATTCTGCCGCGCAATGGCCGGATCGTCAGCGGAGAAATCTTGTTCGCCGACCCGGCGAGAGACGGCGAGACCATCGATATCGCCAAGCTCGACCCGGAATCCGAAACGATGCGGGCCATTCGCGGCGGACGGATTTCGATCATCTTCCAGGAGCCCATGACCTCGCTCTCCCCGGTCCATAGCGTGGGGGATCAAATCAGCGAAGCACTTTTCCTCCATCGCAAGGCGAGCCGGGCCGAAGGGATGGAGCTCACCAAGGATATCCTGCGCCTCGTTGGATTTGCCGATCCGGCACGCGCACTTAAGACCTATCCCTTCGAACTTTCGGGCGGGCTTCGCCAACGTGCCATGATCGCCATGGCGCTCATTTGCCGCCCCGCACTCCTGATCGCGGACGAGCCCACCACCGCACTCGACGTCACGATCCAGGCGCAAATCCTCAAGCTGATCCAGGATCTCCAGCACGAACTCGACATGGCGGTGCTGATCATCACCCACGACCTGGGCGTGGTGGCGAACGTCGCCGAGGAAGTCGTGGTCATGTACAACGGCCAAGTCACCGAACGCGGCACACTCCAAGACGTCTTTCGCGATCCCGAGCATCCTTATCTGCGAGCTCTATTGCGCGCCGTGCC
>DATDHA010000237.1:0-5785 GCA_036521815.1 Alphaproteobacteria bacterium
TATTTCGCGAACCAGACGAACCTCGGCCTCAAGAAGCCGTTTCACCAGATCATCGACGAGACCCGCGAAATCGCCGCCACTTGCGACCAGGCGGGCTGGGATTCGATCTGGTTCACCGAGCACCATTTCGGCTTTGAGGGCTTCGAGGTCTGCCCAAACCCAGTGCTGATGAGTGCCGACATTGCCGCCCATACGAAGCGCATCCGCATCGGTCAGGCGGCCAATATCGTTACCTTCTGGCATCCCGTGCGCCTCGCCGAGGATATCGCGATGCTCGACCATATGAGTGGGGGGCGCGTGGAAGTGGGGCTCGGCCGCGGGCTGTACGGGCGCGAAGCGCTCAACCTCAACAAGGCGGCCGACACGCGCAACGAAGAGCGCAACCGTGCCATTTTCGAGGAGTCCGTGGAGATCTTGCGGCGTGCCTGGTCGGCCCCCTATTTCGACCATCGCGGCAAGGTCTACGATTTCCCCGACCCCGGCTATGTCTGGGACCACGCGCAAAGCCCGAAATCGGCCGAGTATCAGAACCTCGAAACGAACGAACTCACCAGGCTCGCCCTCGTGCCGCGAACGCTCCAGCAGCCGCACCCGCCGCTGTGGCAGGTGATCGACACGCCGCGCTCGATCCAGTGGGCGGCGGCGAACGGCCTCAAGGGCATCTTCTGGATTCCACCCGTCGCTTCCCTCAAGGGACGCTTCGAACTCTACCGCGACACGGCGTCGAAGGCGCGCGGGCGGGACTGTGCGCTCGGCGAAGGCCTCGCACTCGTGCGCGATACGTATGTGGCGGAGACCATGGACGAAGCGCGCCGCGACGCGGGCGAGGGCATCCTCGCCTATCTGCGTTGGGTTTGCCACTGGCGCGGCCTTGGCAATCATCTCAACCCCGGCGAGGAGCTTCCGAAGACGCCGGGCAAGCTCGACGCCCTCACCTACGATTGGCTCCATCCGCGGAACCTGCTGTTCGGCACGCCCGACTACGTCGTCGAGAAGATCAAGGAACTCCAAACCGAACTCAACCTGCAATACCTCATGGTGTGGTCGTCCTTCCCGGGTGTGCCGCACGAAAAGGTCATGCGCAGCCTGAAGCTCTTCAATGAGGAAGTGGTGCCGCGCATCCGTCCGGCCGAACCAGCACTGCGTCGGGCCGCATCCTAAGCCGAGAAGGGTTGCCGGGCGACCGCACGGGGCGACAGTGCTGTTCGCGATGAATGCCGCGCAAGCGACCTGACGCAAGAACGGCGGGCGTCGAGGCGGTTGAAACCACTGTCAGCGGATTTGCGCTCCACAACGTCAATTGGCATGATAAGCAGGTTGGCATGGCGAATTCGCGGGGTGGTGCATGTCGACACCCAAGAAGCTGAAAACCGTTGCGGTGATCGGAAACGGGATCATCGGCCATGGCATGGCCGAGGTCTTCGCCGCGTCGGGGCTCAAAGTGCGCTTGATCGGGCGCAGCGGGCCAAGCCTTGCGAACGCGCTGAAGCGAATCGAAGCGAGCCGCGAGTCGTTTCGCAAGAACGGGCTTACAACCAAGGCCGCGGCTGCTGCTGCCCTCGGGCGGATTGCGGTCTCGACCCGGCTTGACGACGCAGCCGATGCCGAGCTTGTGGTCGAAGCGGTTCCGGAAGACATGGATCTGAAGCTCGGCATCTTCGGCCAGCTCGACCGCATCACCGCACCCTCCACCGTCCTCGCGACATCGAGCGGGCATCCGGCGAGCGAAGTTGTGGCGCGGGTGCGCCATCGCGGGCGTGTCGTCGCAACCCATTTCTGGTACCCGCCGCAACTCATTCCGCTCGTCGAGGTTTGCGCAGGGCCGGAGACCGATGCCGACGTCGTTCCCTGGGTGTGCGGCATTTTGCGCGGTGCGGGCAAAGCGCCCGTCGTGATTGACCGGGAGGTCCCCGGCTTCATCGGCAACCGCATACAATTCGCGGCCTTGCGCGAGGCTTGGTCTCTATGGGCCGCGGGTGCTGCTTCCGCGGAGGCGATCGACGCCGTGGTCCGTTACAGCATCGGGCGCCGCCTCGGCGTGACCGGCCCGATCGAATCGGCTGACCTCGGCGGGCTCGACACCATGTTCAATTTCGCCCGCTTCCTGCAACCGAGCCTCGACACGCGGCCCGAACCGCCGGCGGAAGTCGCAAGGCTCGTCGCCGGGCGCCATCGGGGTCAGCCGAGCGGGCGCGGAATCTACGATTGGCTAAAGCGCGACGGCGAAGCGCTGCTCGCCGCCCGGCGCGCGGAACTCTTCCGTTGGTTGCAGGCCGACGCGGCGGCGGGGAGCAAGCACAAGGCGAAGCCAAGAACGGTCAAGGCGTTGCGCGCGAAGCGTGCCGCGAAGAAACCCGCGATGAAGAATCGCTCGGCAAAGGGAGGTCGCCGTGATCGATGACGATGGTCTCTTCACCGCCGATTTCGCGACGACGCCCTATTGGTGGGACGAAGCGCCCCCGCTCAAGCCCGAGCCCGGCGGTCTGCCCGCGAAGGTCGATGTCGCCATCGTCGGCGCCGGGATCACCGGCCTCAACGCAGCCCTCCCCCTGGCCCGGGCCGGCCGCAGCGTCGCCGTACTCGATGCGGGCGATCTCGGGCAAGGGGCGAGCTCGCGCAACGCGGGTTACGTCGGCCGCAGCCTGAAGCACAGTTTTCGCTCGCTGGCGCGCCGCTTCGGCATTGCGCGCGCCGTCGCGGTCTACCGGGAAATGCAGGCGGCATTCGACACCGTCTCGGAGGTCATTACTTCCGAACAGATTGCCTGTCGCTTCAAAAGATGCGGACGACTCGTGCTTGCGCGTTCGCGCGCCCAATTCGACGACCTCGGCGAGGAGCTCTCGCTCAGGCGCCAGCATCTCGGCGATGAATTCGAGCTCATCCAGCGCGATCGGCTCCATGAAGAAATCGCCACGCACGGGTTCCGGGGTGGGGCCGTAATTCCGGACAATGGTTCGCTCCATCCGGGCCTTTATCAGCGCGGGCTCCTCGAACGCGCACGGTCGGCTGGCGTGCGACTTAGCGGCGACACCGCCGTGACGCGCATCGAACCCCTCGGCAAAGGACCGGGATTCTCGCTCACGGCCCAGCGCGGTCGCATCGCGGCGCGCGATGTGCTGGTCGCGACCAATGGCTATAGCGGGGCCGCTTTTCCATGGCTCCAGCGCCGTCTTATTCCCTTCGACGCCTATATGATTGCGACGGAGCCACTCACGCCGGCCGTCATGGAACGGGTCCTGCCAAAGGAACGCACGGTCATCGATCATGCCTTCAACATCGTCTTCCTGAGGCGATCACCCGACGGCAGCCGCCTGCTGTTCGGCGGGCGCACGGGAAGCCGCTCGACGGGCCTCAAGGCGAAAGCCGCCGAACTCCATCGTCTGGCGAGCGGCCACTTCCCCGGCCTTGCCGACATCAAGATCGGCCACGCTTGGACCGGGCGCTGTGCGGCGACCTTCGATCTCTATCCGCATGTCGGGACGAAGGACGGCATACACTTTGCGGGCGGCTATTGCTTCGCCGGTGTGCCGATGGGAACCTATCTCGGCCGCAAGTCGGCACAGCGAATCCTCGGCACGCGCGAAGGCGAGACAGTGTTCGCCGAGCGGCCGTTCCCGACGGTGCCGCTCTATACGGGGAATCCCTGGTTCGTCCCTCAGGCCATGGCCGTCTACGATATGCTCGACCGATGGGCGGGCAGGCGCTGAGCGTCATGTGCGCAATGCGCTTCGGCAGCCCGCACTCACGCGCGGCGAATGGCCCGCAATGAAATATCGAGCCAGCCGAGATCGTTGATCCGGGCGCGATCGCCCATGTTGAGCAGAACGGTGGTCGTCTCGGCCTCGACAATCGCTGGGCCCGCAATTTCCTGGCCGGCGACAAGGCGGTCCATGTCGAACACGGGAACCTCTCGCCAGCGCCCAAGGTGGATCCTTCGGCGGCGAGCTACACCCCCATCGCCCGCGCAGGATATTGCACGCTCCTCCGGGATGGCGGGGAGGACGCCGACCGCCGCAACCCTCGCGTTCACCAGCACGACTTCCTGGTCCGGCAGCGAATAAGTGTAAAGCTCCGCGTGGCGTCGGTGAAACCGCTCGACCATCGAATCGAGGAGCTGCTCGCTCTGCCAATCGACGTCGTCGAGCGGCACGTCGACTTCGAAGATTTGCTCGCCGTAGCGCATCTCGGCGGAGTGCTGCACGCGTATGGCCCCGGCAAACCATTTGCCGAGCTTGCGGCACGCCTCCCGCTCCATCCGCTCGAAGATGCGGCGCACGCGGCGACTGTCGAGCTGTGTTGCGTCGCCCACGTGGCTGCGGCTCACCTCATAGCGCAAATCCATTGCCAGCATGCCCCACGCGGACAATACCGATGCGATCGTCGGCACGATGACCCGGCCGAGTTCGAGCTGGCGCGCGACTTCGACGGCGTGAAGGCCCGCGGCACCGCCGAAACTCAGAAGCGCGAAGCGGCGCGGATCGACGCCGCGGCGCACGGTCATCAGCCGGATGCCCTCGGCCATGCGCGTGTTGACGACACGATAGATCCCGGCTGCGGCCGCGAGCCGATCGATGCCGAGCGCCTTCGCGACCCGATCGACGGCCGCCTCCGCTGCGGCCTTGTCGAGGTGGCGTTGCCCACCGAGGAAGTGATCGGCATCGAGATAGCCAAGGACGAGATTGGCGTCGGTGACCGTGGCGGCACTGCCGCCCGTCCCGTAGCATGCCGGCCCCGGGTCCGCACCGGCACTCTGCGGCCCGACGTGAAGCGAGCGGCCCGCATCCACATGCGCGATCGAGCCGCCGCCCGCACCGATGCTGATGATATCGAGGCTGCGGAGTGCGATGCGCAGCCCTGCGAGGCTGCGCTCGGCCGTGAGTGCCGGCTCGCCGCCGGCGATGAGCGAGATGTCGGTGCTGGTTCCGCCCATGTCGAAGGGTACGAGGTCCTTGACGCCGAGGATCGCTGCCACACGCCGCGCCGCCGCCACGCCGCCGGCGGGACCGGAAAGCACGGTGCCGACGGCGAGCCGTGCCGCCTCTTCGACGGGTGCCACCCCGCCGTGGGACAGCACGATGAAGAGCGGGCCACGGAAGCCGAGTGCGCCAAGGCGCCTCTTCAGGCTGAGGAGGTAGCGCCTGACCGTCGAGCCGACATAGGCATTGACGATGGTGGTTGAGACACGCTCGTACTCCTTGATCTGCGGGAGCACGTCGCTCGAGAGCGAGATGAACCTGCGGGGCATTGCGCGCTCGAGGTGTTTGCGCGTCGCGAGCTCGTGCCGGGCGTCGCGGTAGGCGTGGAGATAGCATACCGCAACCGCTTCCACGTCCCACCGCTTGAGTATCGCAGCCGCGCGCGCGAGCGAACGCTCATCGAGCGGGACGAGAACGCTGCCGTCATAGCGTAGCCGCTCGCGCACGCCGAGCCGGAGATGGCGCGGCACGAGCGGCTCCGGCGGCGGCAGGCGAAGGTTGTAGCGATCCTCCTTCAGACCCTCCCGCATTTCGATTACGTCGCGATGGCCCTCGGTGGTGAGGAGACCGACCCTCGCACCCCTGCGCTCCAGCAAGGCGTTTGTCGCGACCGTGGTGCCGTGGACGATCCGCTCCGCGCGGCCAAGAAGGTCTCGGAGCGTCAGGCCGAGGCGCGCGGCGAGGCTGTTCAAGCCGTCGATGACGCCGAGGGATTGATCGGCCGGGGTGGACGCCGCCTTGGCAAGCGTCACCTTCCCCTCGCCGTCGACCGCGACGACGTCGGTGAATGTCCCGCCGACATCGACGCC
>DATDHA010000238.1:0-10230 GCA_036521815.1 Alphaproteobacteria bacterium
TGTGCCGACGGTCGCGCTCAAGGGGAGGCTTCATGCCGGGCGCGTTGGCGCGAGCTTGCTGTCAGCCCTCGATCTCGGCGAACTCGTCGCCGAAACGCCCGAGCGCTACGCGGCCCTTGCCGTCGGACTGGCCGAGGATCCGAGGCGGCTGAACGAACTCCGGCTATCGCTTCGAGAGCGCATGGCGACTTCACCGCTTTGCGACGCGGTGGGCTTCGCGCGGGCGATGGAGGACGCCTACCGCGCCGCGTGGCGGCACTGGTGCTCGCCGTGATGTGGCAAATTGCCCCTGGCCGGATTGTTTTGGGCCGGATTGTTTTGGGCCGGATTGTTTTGGGCCGGATTGTTTTGGGCCGGATCGGTTTGGTATGACGAGGGCGATGCCTCAAGTCAAAGCGCGCCGTCCCGCACGACCCATGACGCCCGACGAGCTTCTCGGGCGCCTCCTCTACCGCGATGGCTTGATGCTGATCATCGACAAGCCCGCAGGCCTGCCGGTGCATGCAGGACCAGGGGGTGGCGCCAATCTGGAAGCCCTCTTCGACGCCTTGCGCTTTGGCTTGCCACACCCGCCGGCCCTCGCACACCGGCTCGACCGCGACACGAGCGGGTGCCTCGTACTCGGCCGCCATCGCAAGGCGTTGGCGCGATTAGGCAAACTATTTTCGACCGGCCACGTGGAGAAGATCTATTGGGCCATCGTCGAAGGCACGCCACCCGACGGCCAGGGCCGCATCGACCTCTCCCTCAAGAAGCGCACGCCAAAATCCGGCTGGCACATGGCCGTTGACAAAGACGGGCAGCGCGCCGTCACCGACTACCGTCTGCTCGGCGCAACCAGCACCCTGAGCTGGCTCGAGCTCAAGCCTCAGACCGGGCGCACGCACCAGATCCGGGTTCACTGTGCCGCATTGGGTTGCCCGGTGCTCGGCGACCGCATCTATGGCCGCCACGGCCAATACCGCTCTGAAGAAAGGGAGCCGGCCAACGATCTGGTGGGCTCGCGGCCGCCACCCGTGGCCCCGCTTCACCTCCACGCGCGCGCGGTCTCAGTACCGCTCTATTACCCGAAGAGGCCGCCCATCGTCGCCGAAGCGCCGCCACCGCCGCACATGCTCGAAGCGCTTATCGCCTGCGGCTATGTTCCGGAACCCGGCAAACCCGTGCCCGATCGAGCGGCCTCTGCCTAGAGCGTGACCCGATTAAGTTGATACACCGTCCCTCCTCACCCAGCTTCGGGTAAGCTCAGCGTTGCTTCGCTAACCCTACGCAACCCTCTCCTCCCGTCGGGAGGAGGGAAGGGTGAGGAGGGCTTCGCGACTCCATATCAACCGATCACGCTCTAGCCTTCCTTGGGCTCGAGCGTTGCCTCGACGGCGCCGCAGATCTCCTGAAGCGTGAAGGGCTTCGAGACCACGCGCTGGCCGAGTGCTTCGAGATTATGCGCGCGTTGACGCTCATGGGCGAAGCCGGTCATGAGGAGAATGCGCATGCGCGGCCAGTCGCGCCCCGCCTTGAGTGCGAGCGCAATACCGTCCATGCCCGGCATCACGATATCGCTCACCAGAAGGTCGAATGCTTCCACATTGAGCCGCTCGACCGCCGCCAAGCCGTCCTCGACCGCGTGAACGCTGTGACCGCGGTGCTCGAGGGCGCGCGATACGAATTCGCGGACGGCGCGATCATCCTCGGCTATCAGGATACGAGCCAAGGTCAGCTCTTTCCAGATGGCGGCGTGATGACGATCGTCAGGTCGGTCGCGTCGCTCGAGGGGTTCGTGAGCGTGGTCGAGAATTTAGCGACCTCGCCCGGCAGAAGCTTGGGCTCGGTGGCATTGAAGGTCCAGTGTTGCAGGTCGCGCTGCTCCGCATCGCGCAGGACCCCCGTGAGTGGGGGCACGGCCAGCGCCTCCCTCGAATTGTTCGCAACCTCTCCCTCGACGACGAGCACTTGAACGCCGTTCTCCACGGAGCGGCGGGAGGCGACGTTGACCACGCTTAGGCCCGCGTGGGCTTCCGTCGCCTTCGGCTCGAAGAGCGCATAGATCCGGGCGGCTGGCGGCCACGCGGCGACGATCTGGCTGCGCGCGAGAATCGCTCCGCCGACGATTGCGGCGACAATCAGGACCAGGATCGCCCATCCCCATGCGTGGCCGCGCTCCTTCGGCTTGGGGCGGAACGCCGGTAGATTCGAGCCCGGCGGAATCGGGCGCGGTTCGATCGACATCGGGATGGGATCGATCTGGCGCGGCGTGTTCGGCGGCGCTACCTCGTGCCACGTGTGGCTGCATTTCCCGCAGCGTACGAAACGACCGTCGGAACCCAGCTTTGTGGGATCGACCATGTAGCGCGTCGTGCAGCTCGGACAGGTAAGGATCATCGGCCCAGGATTTCTCCCCAGTTTCAGTCTGTTATAGGGCCTCTCCCCCGGCCCTGGCAAGCAACGGACCATCAGGCGGCGCTCGGTTGAGGCATTTTTTGCCGGCAGAATCTCGGCTTGAGCGCCACTGTCGTGTCGCGACCTCGCCCCGGTCGCCCCGCCATGGCCGGCGCGCGCTTTACGAAGCCGGGCACCCGTGCCATTCTGCGCTCGACCCAGCCAGAGCCTTTTCCGCGTCGCGCGAATGGATCAGAGGGAACCGGTCGTCCGCTTCGAGAATGTCGGCATGCGATACGGCATGGGGCCCGAAGTTCTGCGCGATATCACTTTCTCTTTGCCGACGGGCTCCTTTCACTTCTTGACCGGACCGTCCGGGGCGGGAAAGTCCTCGCTTCTGAAGCTGATGTATCTTGCGCACCGCCCGTCTCGCGGGTTGATCAGCCTCTTCGGGCACGACATGGCAATGACCGATCGGCGCGACATGCCGGCACTGCGCCGGCGGATCGGCGTGGTGTTCCAGGATTTCCGCCTGATCGACCATCTCTCAGCACTCGACAACGTCGCCCTGCCCCTGAGGGTCTCCGGGGCGAAAGACGAGCAAATTCGCGAGCATGTTGCCGAACTCCTCGCCTGGGTCGGCCTCGCCGAGCATCTCGATGCCACACCACCCACCCTCTCGGGCGGGCAACAGCAGCGGGTCGCAATCGCGCGCGCGGTGATCAACCGGCCGAGCCTTCTCCTTGCGGACGAGCCGACCGGCAACGTCGACAACGAGCTTGGCGTGCGACTTCTCTATCTTTTCGAGGAGCTCAATCGGCTCGGCACCACGGTCCTGGTCGCGAGCCACAATGAGGGACTCGTGAAGCGATTCAACCATCCCCAGCTTCATCTCGAGAACGGCGCATTGAGGCGAGTGCTGTCCGTGCGCCGCACCGTCGCATAGGAGTGCAGCACAGCATGCTCGGCGCCCGCTCGGACCTGCCGCTCGAACAGGACGAATCGAGCCGCTTCATTCCGTATATCATTGCACTTATGGTCTACCTCGCGACCTTGGCGCTCGCGGGTGCGCTTGTGGCGGACAGTGCGGTCGAGCGATGGAGCCGCGGGCTTTCCGGCTCGCTCACCGTGCAAATCACACCCGGCCGCGACGCCGATCCGGCTGAGCGTAAATCGCGGATCGAGAACGCCATCGCCCTCCTCGATCAAACACCCGGCGTCACCCATGCCGAGGCGCTGAGCGACGAGCGCATTGCAGCCCTCCTCGAGCCGTGGCTCGGCGAAGCGGCGACCAGCGACCTGCCGCTTCCCGCAATTATCGACGTCCACGTCGATCCGGCAGCACGGCTCGATATCCAGGCATTGAGCCGCCACCTTGCGGACGCCGTACCTGGCGCAACGCTCGACGACCACCAGCGCTGGCTTCGCCAACTCATCGGCTATGGCCACTCGGTCGAGTTTATCGCGGCACTTATCCTGGCGTTCATAGCGCTCGCCGCGGGAATCGCGACCGTGTTCGGCACCCGCACGGCACTCGCCATTCACCGCAACGTGATCGAGGTCATGCATTTGATCGGGGCGACGGACACTTATGTGGCGCGCCAGTTCCAGGTCCATGCACTCGGCATCGCACTTCGCGGCGGGACGGTTGGATTCCTGGTTGCAGTGCTCACGCTCATTATCGTCGAGTATCTCACCGAAGCGGCCGGCGGTGGCCTTCTCCCGAGCCTCGCCCTCGCACCCTGGCAGTGGGCAGTACTCCCCGTTCTCCCTGTCGCGACCGCGGCGATCGCCATGATGACGGCGCGCACGACGGTCGTGCGCACGCTCGCGCGAATGGTGTGAGCCATATGCCGTCGTCGCCACCGGCACCCCGATCATGGACGTTGCGGGTAAAGCGGATGCTGCGCCGGTGCGCTTTCGCCCTCGCCACCCTCGCGGCCCTGTGGGTCGGGGGGCTCGCTTGGTTTGCGAGCACGATCCCGTCGAAGGTGGAAGATCCCGACAGTGTCACCGACGCGATCGTCGTGCTGACCGGCGGGAGCGAAAGGCTCGACGCCGGATTGGCGTTGCTTGCCCAAGGCAAGGCGCGGAAGTTGTTCGTCTCGGGCGTCTATCACGGTGTCGACGTCGAGGAACTCCTGCGGACCGCGCACGATGCGCCAGCCAATCTCGAATGCTGCATCGTGCTCGGCTATGCCGCGGATTCGACTCTCGGAAACGCCGCCGAGACGGAGAAATGGATGGACGCCGAGCACTATCGCAGCCTGCGGATCGTCACCGCCGCTTATCACATGCCAAGGAGCCTGCTCGAATTCCGCCGCGCCATGCCGCAAGTGCGGCTTATACCTAATCCGGTTTTCCCCGAACGAGTCAAAAGCGATTGGTGGTTTTGGCCGGGCAGCGCCTATCTTGTTCTCGGCGAGTATCACAAATATCTCGCGGCACTCGCGCGCGATTCGATTCCCGAAATCGCCCTCTCCGGATCGCAACAAGCGTTTTCGTGATAAGATCGCATGGCAAGCATGACCGCACTCCGCTCGCTTCTCTTCAACCTGTGCTTCTACGGCTGGACCGCGTTCTTGTGCATCTTGGCACTCCCCGCCCTCCTCCTGCCGCGCAGCGTCCTCATCTTTGGCGGCCACTTCTGGGCGCGCGGGACGGTGGCGCTATTGCGGCATATCGTGGGCCTGCGCCATCAGCTTCGCGGCGTCGAGAACCGTGCTTGCGGCAGTGCCATCTATGCGCTCAAGCATCAATCCGCATGGGAAACACTGCTCCTTCCCGTCCTCTTCCAGGACCCGATGATCGTGCTCAAGAGAGAGCTGATCTTTCTCCCGCTCTTCGGCTGGTACCTCGTGAAGACCGGCCAGATCGCTGTCGACCGCAGCGGCCGCGCCGCCGCGCTCAAGCGGATGATGCGCGAGGCCAAGGCCGGCATAGCCGCGCGGCGCCCGATCGTCATCTTCCCGGAAGGTACTCGCGTTCCGCCCGGCGAAAGCCGTCCCTATCATCCGGGTGTGGCGGCACTCTACGGCCACCTTGACCTCCCGGTCGTGCCCGTCGCGCTCAATTCGGGATTTTTCTGGGCGCGGCGCAGCTTCCTCAAAAAGCCGGGCCTGATCACCGTCGAATTCCTTCCGGCGATTCTGCCGGGGCTCGAACGCAAGGCATTTCTCGCCGAACTCAAACGGCGCATCGAGGATGGCTGCAAGCGCCTGGCCGACGATGCCCAGCAGGCCGGCTAGGCGCCAGGGCGTCGAACCCGCCCAATGTCAAATCCGGCAATGTCGAACCCGGTGTTACGGCCCGATTATATCCAGGATCCCGGCGGTCGATTGGGCCTTCGCGGTGTGAGTTGCGAGCAGCGTGACGGTGCTGAAACCGATGCATGCGACGATCGCCGCGAACGCGAGTTGACGAATGGCGCGCTTCATGATTCCACCCTTTCTGAGCTGGCCCAGGCTCACGGGCTTCAACCGCACCGACCGCGATTGCACCGGCGGTCGGAAGTTTGAACCGGGAAGTTTAATTGTAATAACGAACTTATATGCAGCCATATAAGGAAATCGTTTCGCAAAGGCAATAAAAATCCGACGCCGGGCGCGGCCTTGGCGATGAAATTTTCCGGCGACGAAAGAGTTGTGTCATCAACGGGCGGCTGTAGACAAAGCGCCCCTAATATGTGGATAATTTTGTGTATAGAACGCGTGAGGACGACATCGTGCACAATGGGGAGAGACTGCAGTGGCTAAGCGATGACAAGGACTTAACCCGAGAGCGCCCTGTGGAAACATTTCGAGAACAATCGATTGACCCCTCCCTGTGCCGACCGTATACTCGACAGGGGTTTCGACTGCAGGCCGACAATCTACGATAAGTCAAGCACTTGCGGCCATCCGTCCTGCGGCGGCGGGTTTTGAGGCCGTCTGAATTTGGAGCTTTGAGCGGCGCGGAGCAGCGAATGGCTAAGGTTGCCTCAATTTCGCATCAGATCTGGGACATGAAGTACCGGTTCAAGGGGCCGGACGGTGCGCCTGTGGACAAGACCATCGAGGACACCTGGCGGCGGATCGCCCACGCCCTTGCCGAACCCGAAAAAGAACGGGAGCGCTGGGCTAAAGCCTTCTTCGAGGTAATGGACGGCTTCAAGTTCCTGCCCGCGGGCCGCATCGTAGCAGGTGCCGGGACGAGCCGCGCCGTGACGCTATTCAATTGTTTCGTCATGGGAACAATCCCCGACGACATGGCGGGCATTTTCGATCATCTCAAGGAAGCCGCCTTGACCATGCAGCAGGGGGGCGGTATCGGCTACGATTTCTCGACCCTGCGGCCCAAGGGTGCTCCCGTGAAGGGTGTGGGGGCCGATGCGTCCGGCCCGTTGAGCTTCATGGACGTGTGGGACGCGATGTGCCGGACGATCATGAGTGCCGGCTATCGTCGCGGCGCCATGATGGCGACCATGCGCTGCGACCATCCGGACATCGAGGCGTTCATCGAAGCGAAGCTCGAGGCCGGGCGCCTGCGCATGTTCAACCTCTCCGTTCTCGCGACCGACGCCTTCATGGATGCCGTTCAGAAAGATTTGTCCTGGGAGCTCAAGTTTGGCGGCACCCATTACAAGACGCTTCCCGCGCGCGAACTTTGGGACAAGATCATGCGCTCGACCTACGGCTTCGCGGAGCCGGGCGTCATCTTCATCGATCGGATCAATCGCCTGAACAACCTTCATTATTGCGAAGAGATCGCCGCCACGAATCCGTGTGGCGAACAGCCCCTCCCTCCTTACGGCGCCTGCCTCCTCGGCTCGATCAACCTTGCCGCCTTTGCGCGCAATCCGTTCGAGGCGGATGCCGAGCTCGATCTCGCAGAGCTCGAGAAAATCGTGCCTGCCGCCGTGCGCATGCTCGACGATGCGATCGACGTGTCGAATTTCCCGCTCCCTGCGCAACGCCACGAGGCGCACGCCAAGCGCCGCATGGGATTGGGCGTCACCGGGCTCGCCGATGCGCTCATCATGTGCCGTCTGCGCTACGGCAGCAGCGAGGCCGCCGCCGCGACCGAGCGCTGGATGCGGACGATCGAGCGTGCTGCCTACCTCGCCTCGGCCGAGCTTGCCGCGAAGAAAGGCAGCTTCCCCCTTTTCGACCGGGAGAAGTATCTGGAGGGCGAGCATGTGCGCGGCCTCGATGCGGACGTGCGCAAGGCGATCGCCGAAAAGGGCATTCGCAACGCGCTTCTCACCTCGATAGCACCGACAGGGACGATCTCGATCTTCGCGGACAATGTCTCCTCGGGGCTCGAGCCGGTCTTCAGCTTCAAATATAACCGCAACGTCCTGATGCCCAACGGCACGCGCCGGGAGGAGGAGGTGACCGACTACGCCTATCGCCTCTTCGGCCGCGTGAAAGGCGACGGCGCACCGCTGCCCGACTATTTCGTCGATGCGCAGACGTTGCGCCCGCGCGATCACGTCGTGATGCAGGCGGCCGTCCAGAAATACGTCGACAGCTCGATATCGAAGACGATCAACGTGCCGGTCGACATTTCCTTCGAGGACTTCAAGGACGTCTACAGCCTCGCCTATGAGCGCGGCTGCAAGGGATGCACGACCTACCGCCCGAACGAGATCACGGGTGCCGTGCTCAAGGCAAAGGAAGCCGAGCCCGAAGCTCAGGCGAAGCTCCCGCTCGAAGCACCGCCGGCCCGTCACGCCGACGCCTTCGAGGCGGGCGGGGTCATCTACATGACGCGTCCGCTCGACCGGCCGGAAGCGCTTCCCGGAAGTACTTACAAGATCCGCTGGGTCGACAGCGACCACGCGATCTACATCACGATCAACGACATCGTGCGCGACGGCCGGCGCCGCCCGTTCGAGGTCTTCATCAACTCGAAGAACATGGAGCATTACGCCTGGACGGTCGGCCTTACCCGCATGATCAGCGCCGTGTTTCGCCGAGGTGGTGATGTTTCCTTCGTCGTCGAAGAGCTCAAGGCCGTGTTCGATCCGAGGGGCGGACAATGGATGGACGGCAAATACGTGCCTTCGCTCCTCGCCGCGATCGGCGAGGTGATCGAGCGGCACATGATCGCGATCGGCTTCATGCCGAACCCCAAGGAAGCGCGCGAGGAATTTCTCGAGCGCAAGGTGGTCGGCATGCCCGCGGTGACGATGCGGCAATGCCCGAAATGCGGCCAAGCCTCACTCATCCGCCAGGAGGATTGCGACGTCTGCACGAGCTGCGGGCACAGCAAATGTTGGTGATCTAAAGCCCGATCGGATCGAATCGGATCGGATCAGGCTATGGATTTATTGATTTAGTCGCATTCGCTGCGGCAAACCCTGTGCTGCGGTTTCGTTGTTGCATGGCCACCTGGCCGGAAAATGCTTTCGTCGCCGGCATCCCAGCACCCGCTCGAACCGGCACCTGCCTCGCCTCGAGGGCGGACCCTCGCGGACGACGGCGATTCACGGTTAACGTGAATAGCGCACGTCTCAAAGGACGAGGTGATTTCCCAAACAGAAGCTGATGGTCGGGGCGTTCGCGGCAGCCATTTCGGCATCGCGATCGCGCGCAAATTACCCCTTAACGTTTGGGCAACTTTTCCTTGCGACACTGCCGTGCTGTCCGCCATTGATGCAGGAGGCGTAATGCTACGGCAACTCATCGCGATCGCGGCGTTCTGTGCACTGTCACGCGGCGCATTCGCAAGCGAAGCACCCCTCGACCGCTCCGCCCTTTCCTACGACGAAAACGTCATCATCAATACCGTCTGCGCCGCCGCGGACCACAAGAGCAAAAGTGCTTATGACGATTGCGTGCGCGCGCAGTTGGACGCACTCAAGAAACATCCCTCGCCGGATCGCTCGGCCCTCTCGGCACAGGCCAACCTGGCGATCGAGCATCAATGCAACGACTTCCGCAATTCGGGCTTTGCCGAATACAACGACTGCCTCACGCGCGCGATGTCGGAATCGAAGAAGCCTGACGCGCCCCTCTCAGAGGCGGGCGGCCTCGCCAAGGTGAGCATCGCCGCATTGTTCGAGAAGGCCGCGGACGACAAGCCGGCAGCAACACCGGCCGTGGCGACCCCGCCCTTGCCGTCCGCGATGCTGGGCCGCCGTCCCGATAAGCTCAACACGCAAATACTTTCACCGGCAGAACTCTACAAGAAGGTCGAGCGCTCGGTTTACGTCGTCCTCGTCACCAATTCGCTCGCCGATGCGCGGGCGCGCAGCATCGGACAGGGATCGGCGGTCGCGATCACCGAGCATCTGCTCGTCACCAATTGCCATGTCGTGAAGGATCGCCGCCTGATCGCGATCATGCAGGGGACGACCCACGCCGACGCAAAGCTCGTCGCGGCGGACGCGGCAAGCGATCGCTGCGTGATCAAGACCGATGAACTCAGCCTCACCCCCGTCGGCGGAATCCGCGCCTACGAAAGCCTCGCCGTCGGCGAGCGCGTCTTCGCCGTGGGTGCTCCCCAATCGTTCGAGCGCACCCTGAGCGAGGGCCTTATCTCGGGGCTGCGGGAGACGCGCCTTGGAAACACGATCCAGACCTCGGCACCGATCTCGCCCGGCTCATCGGGTGGCGGCCTCTTCGATGAGCGCGGCAACCTGATCGGCCTCACGACCGCGATACTCCTGAACTACTCGCAGAACATCAACTTCGCGGTATCGGCCTCGGACTTCTGGAATTAGGGCGTGACGCGATCAAGTTGATCCACCGTCCCTCCTCACCCAGCTTCGCGTAAGCTCAGCGTTGCTTCGCTAACCCTACGCAACCCTCTCCTCCCGCGTGCGAACGCACGCTCTTGTGCGTGACGCAGAGAGGCGGGCTTCGCCCG
>DATDHA010000239.1:0-6915 GCA_036521815.1 Alphaproteobacteria bacterium
AATTCGCCGATGCCTGGGCCTGCTGCTGTTGCTGGAAGCGCGCATTCTGGTCCGCGCGGCGAATCCCGCCGATCATGGCGCCGGTGCCCGCACCTATGGCAGCACCTCTGCCGGCGTTGCCGCCGATGGCGCCACCCACCGCACCGATCGCCGCACCGCGTGCGGCTCCGCCCAGCATGCCTGGCCCGGACGGCGGAGGTGCCAGTGCGGGCGCAAGACCCGCCCGAGTCGGATCGAAACCCGTCTGCTGCACCGCCCAGGAATGGCATTCGAAGCGGTCGCGGTCCTGGGTTTGCTGGTCCTGGCCTCTGGCGGGATATATCATCAGATTTTGCGCCGACGCCGTATGCGCGGCGAATGCCGCAATGAGCGCGGCGCCGACAAGGCAGCGTGATTGCATCGCGATGCTCCCCCTTGCACGGAGGCGTCGAAGCCAGAGCAGGCGCGAGCCCCCGATCCGCCCCTGCCCTACCCTCTACTCACTCGGCCGTCCGCCTCATACTACTATCTCGCGGCAGCGTGCGATACGAATGGCTTGCGCGCGGAATGGTGCGCCGTGCGGCCTTCCCACCCAAACTTGGCAATCCCCAAAATGGGCAATCCCCAAAATGGGCAATCCGTTGTCTTGGGCCTGCCGAGTTGCTATATGTGGCGGTGCGGCAGGGGTCCCGTCGCTGCGCCAAGTCGCCGGCAACGCACGGCCGAGGCAGGGCAATTCCGCTGCCCGCAAGCCTCAACCCTCGCTTGGAAGCGAGTTGAGCCATGTCCAGACGCAAGCGCATCTACGAAGGCAAGGCCAAGGTTCTCTACGAAGGCCCCGAGCCGGGCACGCTCGTCCAATATTTCAAGGACGATGCGACCGCGTTCAATTCGCGCAAGCGCGGCGTGATCACGGGCAAGGGTGTCCTGAACAATCGGATTTCGGAATACCTGATGACGCGACTCGGCGAGATCGGCGTCCCCACCCATTTCCTGCGCCGACTTAACATGCGCGAGCAGCTCGTGCGCGAGGTCGAAATCATTCCGATCGAGGTCGCCGTCCGCAACGTGGCCGCGGGATCGATTTCCGAGCGCTTCGGCATCGCCGAGGGCACGGCACTGCCGCGTTCGATCCTCGAATACCACTACAAGAACGACCAGCTCGGCGATCCCATGGTGTCCGAGGAACACATCACGGCCTTCGGTTGGGCGACACCGCAGGACCTCGACGAGATCATGTCGCTCTCACTGCGCATCAACGATTTCCTCTCGGGCCTCTTCCTCGGCGTCGGCATCCGGCTCATCGATTTCAAGGTCGAGTTCGGCCGGCTCTGGAACGGCGACGACATGCGGATCGTCCTCGCCGACGAGATCACGCCGGATAGCTGCCGGCTCTGGGATCTGAAGACCAACGAAAAGCTCGACAAGGACCGCTTCCGGCGCGATCTCGGCAATGTTGCCGAGGCCTATCAGGAAGTGGCGCGTCGGCTCGGCATCATGCCGGAGGCCGGCCCCACGGACCTAAAAGGTCCGTCGCTTATACAATAACGACGAACTGGACGACGTGGCGGTATCTTGGTGGCGGTATCTTGAAGGCCAAAATTCACATCACGCTCAAGAACGGCGTGCTCGATCCTCAAGGCAAGGCAATCGCCAACGCCCTCGGCTCACTCGGCTTCAAGGGCGTCGATGGCGTGCGCCAGGGCAAATACATCGAGATCGAGCTTGCGGAGACCGATCCCGGCAAGGCGCGAGCCGACGTCGAGGCGATGTGCCGAAAGCTTCTCGCCAATACGGTCATCGAGAATTACGCGATCGACTTCGTGGGGTAAGTGCTGGATGAAGGCCGCCGTCATCGTCTTTCCCGCTTCCAATTGCGATCGCGACGTGAAGGTGGCCCTCGAGCGCACCGAGGGTGTTGAGCCGGTCATGGTCTGGCACAAGGAGACCGAGATTCCGAAGGTCGACCTCATCGTGCTGCCGGGCGGCTTTGCGTTCGGCGATTATCTTCGCTGCGGTGCCATCGCCGCGCACTCGCCCGTCATGTACGAAGTGCGCCAGCGCGCGGACAAGGGTGTACCCATCCTTGGCATCTGCAACGGCTTTCAGATCCTGACCGAGGCGGGGCTTTTGCCAGGCACTCTCCTCCAGAATGCGGGCCTCAAGTTCCTGTCCCAGGACGTCCATCTCAAGGTTCTGACGAGCCAAAGTCTTTTCACCAACAGATACGAGGCCGGGCAGACCATCCGCGTTCCCATCGCCCATCACGAGGGCAATTACTTCGCCGACAAGGACACCCTGAACCGTCTGGAGGACAACGGCCAGATCGCGTTCCGCTATTGCACCGAGCAGGGCGAGGTGACCGCCGAGGCTAACCCGAACGGAGCTGCGCGCAACATCGCCGGCATCTTCAACGGGTCGAAGACCATCCTTGGGTTGATGCCGCACCCGGAGCGTCTGGCCGACCCCGCACTCGGCGGCACCGACGGGAAAGCATTGTTCGACGGAATTGCCGAGGCGCTCTCGTGAGCGCAGCGCGAGACGGCCAGCTCGGCCGAACGGAAGCAGAAATCACGCCTGCGATCGTCGCCGAGCACGGGCTGACGCCGGACGAGTATGCGGTCGTCCTCGAATCCCTCGGCCGTCCGCCGACGATCACGGAACTCGGCATCTTCTCGGCGATGTGGAGCGAGCACTGCTCCTATAAATCGTCGAAGGTTTGGCTCAAGAAACTCCCGACCACGGGGCCGCGGGTGATCTGCGGTCCCGGCGAGAACGCCGGTGTCGTCGACATCGGCGACGGCCAGGCGATCGTCTTCAAGATGGAAAGCCACAATCATCCCTCCTTCATCGAGCCTTACCAGGGTGCCGCCACGGGTGTCGGCGGCATCTTGCGCGATGTTTTCACGATGGGTGCCCGCCCGATCGCGAATTTGAACGCGCTCCGGTTCGGCAGCCCGGACCATCCGAAGACGCGCCACCTTCTCGCAGGCGTCGTCGCGGGCATCGGCGGCTATGGCAACTGCGTCGGCATCCCGACGGTAGGGGGCGAGTGCAACTTCCACCCCGCCTACAACGGCAACATTCTCGTGAACGCGATGACCGTGGGCCTCGCGCACAGGGACCGCATCTTCTATTCGGCGGCGGCGGGTGTCGGCAACGCTGTCGTCTATGTCGGCTCGAAAACGGGGCGCGACGGCATCCATGGCGCCACGATGGCGTCGGCCGGCTTCGACGATCGTGCGGAGGAAAAGCGTCCGACCGTCCAGGTCGGCGATCCCTTCACCGAGAAGCTCCTGATCGAAGCATGCCTAGAGCTCATGGAAACCGACGCCATCGTCGCGATCCAAGACATGGGCGCCGCGGGCCTGACGAGCTCGTCCGTCGAGATGGCGTCCAAGGGCGGCATCGGCATCGAGCTCGATCTCGATCGGGTGCCGCTGCGCGAAAGCAGGATGACGCCCTACGAGATCATGCTTTCCGAAAGCCAGGAGCGGATGTTGATGGTGCTGAGGCCGGGGCGCGAGGTGCTGGCGCGTGCGGTCTTCGAGAAATGGGAACTCGACTTCGCCGTGATCGGCCGGCTCACCGGCACCGGCCGGCTTGTGCTCAAGATGCAGGGCAAGACTTGGTGCGACATCCCACTCGGCCCGCTGGTCGACCGCGCGCCCGTCTATAGCCGCCCTTACGCGATTCCAAAGCCGCGGCCAGAATTGAAGCCAGAGTCCGTGGCGCCGCCCGCCGATTTGCGCAGCGCACTCCTCCGCCTCGTCGGCTCGCCCGATCTTTGCAGCCGCAGATGGATTTGGGAGCAGTACGACCACACGGTGATGGCCGATACCGTGATCCGACCCGGCGGGGACGCGGCCCTTGTGCGCGTGCATGGCACGCGGAAGGCGATCGCGGTCACGAGCGACTGCACGCCGCGTTACTGTGCCGCCGATCCGGTCCAGGGTGGTGCGCAAGCCGTCGCGGAAGCCTATCGCAACATCACGGCGACCGGCGCCACGCCGATTGCGCTCACCGACAACATGAACTTCGGCAATCCCGAGCGGCCCGAGGTGATGGGCCAATTCGCCGGCTGCATCCAGGGCATGGCCGAGGCGTGCGAAGCGCTCGATTTCCCCGTCGTCTCGGGCAACGTCTCCCTCTATAACGAAACGAGCGGGCAAAGCATCCTCCCCACCCCCGTGATCGGCGGCGTGGGCCTCATCGAGGATTACGAGAGAGCCGTGCGCATTGCCTTTCCCGCCCCGGGCCAGGCGATCGTGCTCATCGGCCGAACCGCCGGCTGGCTCGGCGCCTCGATCTATCTGGGCGAGATTCACGGGCGCGAGGACGGCGCGCCACCTCCTGTCGATCTCGCGGCCGAACGAAGGTGCGGCGATTTCGTGCGAAAAATGATCCTCGATAGGCTCGCCACCGCCAGCCATGACGTCTCCGACGGCGGGCTCTACGTCGCACTCGCCGAGATGGCGATGGCGGGCGGGATCGGCTGCGAGATTGCCCCGCCCAAGGATATTCCCCCGCTTCACGCCTGGCTCTTCGGGGAGGACCAGGGGCGCTATCTCGTCACGTCGGCCGATGGCGCCAAGCTCTTGGATGCCGCAAGATCGGCCGGGGTCGACGCCGCCGTCCTTGGCCGCACGGGCGGCGCCGAATTGACAGTTTCCGGCGTGGGACCTATATCGGTGGCCGAGCTCCGGCGCGCGCACGAGGGCTGGCTTCCCGCGTTCATGGCTGGTCCCGATACGATGCCGGATGAGGAGAGTTGACGCGATGGCGATGTCGGCAAGCGAGATCGAGCGCCTCATCAAGGAGGCGCTCCCCGATGCCCAAATCTCCATCGAGGATTTGCGCGGCGACGGCGACCATTACGCGGCACATATCGTTTCCGCCCAATTCAAGGGCAAGACGCGCGTGCAGCAGCATCAGATGGTGTTCCAGGCGCTGCGCGGACGGATGGGCAACGAGCTTCACGCGCTCGCGATTCAGACGACCGCACCCCCCGACTGACAACCTCAACCACGGGTAACGAGATCATGGCCGAGAATTCCACAGCCGAGCAGATCAAGAGGGAGATTGCCGAGAACGAGGTGGTGCTCTTCATGAAGGGCACGCCGGTGTTTCCCCAATGCGGCTTCTCCGCCGCCGTCGTGCAGGTGCTCACGCATTTGGGCGTCAAGTTCAAGGGCGTCGACGTGCTGGCCGACGCGAACGTCCGCCAGGGGATCAAGGAATTCTCGAATTGGCCGACGATCCCGCAGCTTTACGTGAAGGGCGACTTCATCGGCGGCTGCGACATCGTGCGCGAGATGTATCAGTCGGGCGAGCTCGCCGAGGTGCTCAAGAATCACGGCATCCAGACGAAGGCCGCGTAAACGCGCACGGATTTTCAACGGCTTTTAGAGCGTGACGCGATTAGGTTGATCCACCGTCCCCCTCACCCGGCTTCGGGTAAGCTCAGCGTTGCTTCGCTAACCCTACGCAACCCTCTCCCCACATTGGGGGGAGAGGGAAGGGTGAGGAGGGCTTTGCGATTCCATATCCACGGCGGCGATCAGGCCGCGAGCTTCTCCTGCCCAAGCCGCACGGCGAGGGATGCGACGCGCGCACCGAGCCGCTCAGCGGTCTTGAGGTCGCTTGCCTTCATGCCTTCACTACCGTGGTCGGTGTTCGACTGCGCCATGGCGCCGAGGAAGCTGCCGAGCCGGTTCAGATCGTCCACGCTGCCCTTCGAGTTGTTGTTGCCCGGCAGAAGATCGAGCCCGACCCAGATCATGCCGTGCTGTGCCGCGAAGACCGCGAGCTGAATGAGTGTCGAGAGCTTGTCCCCGCTTTGCGAGCCGGAATTGGTGAAGCCGGCGGCGATCTTGTCCTTCCATTGCTGCTCGCCCCAACGCTTGGACGACCATTCCATGAAGGCTTTGAAGGGGGCCGAAGCGCTGCCCATGTAAGTCGGCGCTCCGAAGATCAGCGCCTTCGCACCGTCAAGCGCCGATGCCCGCGCCTCGACCTCCTCGACCGGCACGAGGGTCACACCCGCACCCAGCACCGAGCGCGCACCTGCGGCGACAGCCTCGGCCAGTGCCTTGGTATGCCCGAAGCCGCTGTGATAAACCACTGCTACTCCTGTCATTTCAGCCTCCATAGGATCGGCCGGGTCCGCACGTGGCGGGTCCGACGGCCTTGAAAGTTTCGAAAACTCACATCACTTACCAGAAGTGACCAGTGCGATATGGAGCTTGAGTTGGTAAAGTAAAGTAGATACTGTAAAGTAACCAAGTATCCCGATCCGGCCCTCCCGTGTCAGGACACCGGGTTTCGTGCGTGGACCGCGGAAAGGTGGAAAAGGCTGATGTCAGCGACGAGCAAAACAGGCTCCTGCCCCATGGACGACATCCTCCGCACCCTCATGGGGCCGTGGACGACATACATCGTGTGGGTGCTGCGTTCGGAGGGCCCCCAGCGCTTCAGCGCGCTCCGGCGCAAGGTGACGGGGATCTCGGCCAAGGTTCTGACCGAGCGGCTGCGCGCGCTCGAGGCCGCGGGCCTCGTCTCACGGCATTACGAGCCGACCATCCCGCCTCAGGTGACCTATTCCCTCGCCAAGCGCGGGAGCGAGCTATCGCCTGCCCTCGACGCGCTCAACGAAATCGCACTTCGATGGGCGGCGGCAGATGCGTCGCCCGGTTCGGAGCGCGAGGGGCAAAGGGCCGCGGAGTAGGTTCGCGGAACCCTTTACCCAGCACTTCGAGACGACGCTCTGGGCGTCCTCGGTCTGAGGTCGTTTGTCGGCGCTCTCGCAACGCCTCCGCCGACAACCAGCCGGCCGAACCCGCACAAGCCTGATCGCGAACCGCAGGAAGGCGCCCCGCGGGGCGCCTTCCTGCCAACCTCACTGATGCATTTTTACTCCGGCGCACCGATGCATTT
>DATDHA010000240.1:0-6718 GCA_036521815.1 Alphaproteobacteria bacterium
GGGGTTTCAGTCCTTCCAGTATCGGACGATCGAGTTCCTGCTCGGCAACAAGAATGCGGCGATGATCGAGCCGCACCGGCATCGCCCGGATTTGGTTGCGTCGCTCGAGCAAGCGTTGCGGGCACCGAGCCTCTACGAAGAGGCGATCCGCCTGCTTCATCGGCGCGGTTTCGCCATTGCACCGGAGGTCGTCACGCGCGATTTTTCGACCCCCCATCGCAGCGATCCGAGCGTTGCGGCCGCCTGGCTCGCAATTTATCGGGACACGGAACGATATTGGGATCTTTACGAGCTTGCGGAGGAACTGGTCGACCTCGAGGACTCGTTCCAGCAATGGCGCTTCAGGCACGTGACGACGGTCGAGCGGATCATCGGCGGCAAACGAGGTACTGGCGGTACTGCGGGCGTGAGCTATCTCAGAAAGGCGCTCGATATCCGCTTCTTCCCCGAGCTTTGGGACGTGAGGACGGCACTCTGATCGGACGCGGTCGGGTGGGGCGGCCCGGAACAGGAAGGAACGAGCATGGCGCAGGACAAAGTCGCTATCGTGACAGCCGCGGGCCGGGGCATGGGGGCCGCCATCGCCGTCGAGCTCAAGGCGCGCGGCTGGAAGCTTGCCCTCATGTCGCCTTCGGGCGGTGCCGAGGGTCTTGCGCATGGGCTCGGCGCCCTCGGCCTCACGGGCTCGGTGACGGTGCCCGGCGACCTCGAGCGTCTCGTCGAGACGACGCTCGACGCCTATGGCCGGGTCGATGCCGCGGTCAACAATACGGGCCATCCGCCCAAGGGACCGCTGCTCGAGATTTCGGACGCCGACTGGCACGCCGGGATGGACCTGGTCCTCCTCAACGTCGTGCGCATGGCAAGGCTGGTGACACCGGTCATGGAAAAGCAGCGCCGAGGCAGCATCGTCAACATCTCAACCTACGCGGCGATCGAGCCCGACGCGGCTTTTCCGGTCTCGTCCAGCCTGCGCGCCGCCCTCTCGGCCTTTACCAAATTATATGCCGACGCGCACGCGAAGGCCGGCATCCGGATGAACAACCTCCTCCCCGGCTTCATCGACAGCTATCCCGAGGACGCGGCACACCGCAACGCGATACCGATGGGCCGCTACGGCACTGTCGCCGAGATCGCGAAGACCACGGCGTTCCTCCTCTCCGATGACGCAAGTTACGTGACCGCCCAGAACATCCGGGTCGATGGTGGCCTCACCCGATCGATCTAGTCCGCACTCCCGTCACCGTGATCGCAATCCGTCCGTGACGCGCATCCCGATCGTCGTCTTCCTTGCATTGGCCCCGCTCGCATTCGGCGCTGCGACGCTCGCGCTTGGAATGGATGCGAATTGGGATCTGCGGAACTACCATTACTACAACGCCTATGCCTTTCTAACCGGACGCGCGGGTTACGACATGCTCGTGGCGCAAGTACCGGAATTCTTCAATCCGCTCATCGACGTGCCCTTCTTCGTGGCAGCCGAGGCATGGCCAGCACGGCTCGTCGGATTCTTGCTCGGAACGATCCAGGGATTGAACGTCCTGCCGCTCTACGGGATCGCCCATCGCGTCTTGCGCATCGAACCCGAGGGCCGGCGGCGAGGGATTGCGGCGATCCTCGCGATCCTCGGGATGGTTGGTGCCGGAGCGCTTTCGGAACTGGGAACCACCTTCTACGACAACGTCGTCAGCCTCGGGCCGCTCACGGCACTTTGGCTCATCGTGCGGCGATCCGATTCGATTTTGCGCGGCACCATACATTCGGCGGCAGCGCATTTGTTTTTGGCAGGCTTCGTTGCCGGCGTTGCGGTCGGCCTGAAGCAACCCGTGGTCACATGGGCAATCGGCCTCTACCTCGCATTTATTTTCGTGCCGGCACCTCCCGCCCGCCGCCTTGCACGCGCATTTGTCTTCGGCGTTGGCGTGCTCGGCGGAATGGGTTTGAGCGATGGGTTCTGGATGCTCCACCTCTGGCGGAGCTACGGCAATCCGCTCTTCCCTTTCTTCAATCAGATCTTCTGCTCGCCCTGGGCGCTCCCCTTCGACTATCGTGACGTCTTCTATTTCCCGCAAAGCCTCGCGGCACGCGTCTTTTTCCCCTTCGCCTATCTCCTGGACCCGCGTCTAGCCGCCGAGACCGATTTTCGCGATCTTCGCATCCTCATTTGCTTCGTGGCCCTCCCTCTCGCCGGCCTCGCCGTCGCATATCGAAAATTGAGGCGCGCGCCGGGTGGGGGCAAAGTCGAGGTGCCGCTCGAAACGCATTATTTCCTAGCGTCCTTCGCGATGGCCTACGTCGCTTGGGTGATCATGTTCTGCATCTACCGCTATCTCGTCGTATCCGAGATGCTCGCCCCGCTTGCGATCGTGCTCGCAATCGGGCTATTGCCGCTCTCATCGCGGGCAGCTGCCGCCGCGTCGGCTAGCTTGTTGATACTCAGCGTCATGACCATGAAGGTGCCGGATTGGGGTCGGGTGCCGTGGACCGAGCGGTGGGTCACGGTGACCCCGCCCAGGATCGAGGACCCCGCGCGGACGCTCGTCCTCATAACGGGGCACGAGCCACTCTCCTACCTCATCCCGTCCTTTCCGCCCGAGGTGCGCTTCTTGCGCATCCACGGTGGCTTCACGGGACCCTATGAGCCGGCCGTTCGCTTCAACGCCGAAATGAGGCAGATCGTTTCGGCGCATCGCGGGCCGATTTGGGCACTCTACAACCCGAACGAAACCGCCTTCGCCAAGGAATATCTCGCCGACTACGGGCTCGCACTCGACCCGGCCGCATGCCAGACCGTGCCGTCCAATATCGGCTATCTCCCTTACTTCTTCTGCCCGGTGACGCCCTCGGGTTGAATGCCTGATCCAAACACCCGACCGCGCGCCGCCTTATAGCACTAACGTCTGCTCGACCAGCTTCACCCAATAGCTCGCACCGATGGGCAACACTTCGTCATTGAAGTCGTAATGCGGATTGTGAAGCCCGCACCCACCTTCCACCGGGCCGTTTCCGACCCAGACGTAGCAGCCCGGCTTTTTCTGAAGCATAAAGGCGAAATCCTCGGAGCCCATGCTGGGAACCGGATCGCGGATGACGTTGCTGGCCCCGACGACCTCGGCGGCCGCGGTCGCAGCCCGCTCGGTCTCGGCCGCACTGTTGACCGCCGGCGGATATCGCCGTTCGTAGCGGAGCGTCATCTGCGCACCGAGGGCTGCGCAAACGCCCTCCGCAACGCGGCGAATCGACGGTTCGATCGCATCGTGCACCTCAGGGCGAAACGCGCGGCAGGTGCCGCGCAATACGACGTCGTCGGGGATGACGTTCCAGGTGTCGCCACCATGGATCTGCGTGACCGAAACGACCACAGCGTCGATCGGATCGGTATTGCGGCTTGCGATCGTCTGCAAGGCGGTCACGATCTGTGCCGCGGCAACGACCGGGTCCACGCCGCGGTGCGGCATGGCGGCGTGCGCCCCGCGTCCGGAGATCGTAAGCTCGAAGATATCGAAAGCGGCCATCATCGGCCCGGGCCGTGCGGCGATCGTGCCGACGGGCTGACCGGGCCAATTGTGCATGCCGTAGACGGCTTCGACGGGAAACTTGTCGAACAGCCCTTCTTCGAGCATGACGCGGGCACCGCCCTCGTTTTCCTCGGCGGGCTGGAAAATCACGTGCACGGTGCCCGCGAAGTTGCGCGTTTCCGCGAGATAACGCGCGGCACCGAGCAGCATCGTCGTGTGGCCGTCATGGCCGCAGGCGTGCATGCGGCCGGGGTTCTGGGAGCGATGCGCAAAGCTGTTCTTCTCTTCAACGTGAAGGGCATCCATATCGGCGCGAAGTCCGATCGCGCGGCCGTCGCCTCGATTGCCTCGGATGGTTCCGACCACGCCGGTGCCCGCGAGCCCGCGATGGATCGGAATGCCGAATGACTCGAGCGTCTTCGCGACGAAATCCGATGTCGCATGCTCCTCGAACGCCGTCTCGGGATGGGCATGGATATGGTGGCGCCAGGCGGTCATGTCCGACTGGAATTCGGCGATGCGATTGACGATGGCCATGGTTGCTCCAATCCTCTGCCGGTGACGAGGGGCCGAGTTTAGCGGGGCCAACTTCACCCGTCGAGCGCGCCGCCTAATCGGATTTACCCGTTCGCGATATCGCCGTCGCAGGCGGAAGCTCCGAGAGGTGAGCCTCGATCTCCCGCGACCGCGGCATCGATGTTTGCGCGCCCAGCACCAGGCACGCGAGGCCAGCACCCACGCTGGCGCGACGGAGCGCTTCCTCGATTGAATGCCCTCGATCGAGGCTCGCCGCCAACACGCCGACGAAGGCGTCGCCAGCCCCTGTCGTGTCCACAGGCTTGATCGGAAGCGCTGGAATCCTCAGGCGATCGCCATTTGGAAAGATCGCCTCGCATCCGTCCCGCCCGCGGGTGACGATTATCGTGAGGCCGTCGTGGGCCGCGAAGATGCTGCTTTCCCCCGCAAGATCGTGCGAACCGGTGAGCGTCGCCGCCTCGTGCTCGTTAAGGACAAGGATGTCGACACATTCAAGGAGCGTCGGCGGGAGAGGCCCGGCGGGAGCAAGGTTCAAGATCACGCGCGCGTGGGCCGCCTTGGCGCGCACGGCGAGTGCAGCGCTCTCCTCGACGGGCACCTCGCATTGCAGGACGAGCGTTGTCGCGGGACCAAGGAGCGAATCCGGCACCTGTGCGGCGCGCGCAAGAAGATTGGCGCCACTTCCCGCGACGATCGCATTTTCACCCTTGGCATCGACCGAGATGGCAGCACATCCGGTCGGTGCCCCGACGCGCGCGACATAGCGCGCATCGACCCCGCTCTCGACCAGTGTCGCGCACGCCAAACGGCCGAACGCATCGTCACCGACGGCACCCGACATGACGGTCTCGGCGTCCGCGCGCGCGGCGGCGACGGCCTGGTTGGCTCCCTTCCCGCCCGGCAGGACATCGTAGGATGGCGTGAGCAGTGTAACACCGGCGCGAGGGAGCGAATCGCCCGCGAACACGAGATCGATATTGAGCGAGCCGAAGACCAGGATCACGCCGGCAAGGTTAACACCGCGGGGCCTCAATCCATAATGCGGCCCACAATGCAGCTCGCGTCACGGCAAACGAGTAACGTGGTGCGGCCGCCAGCCTTGCTTCGGTCGCTCTCACTTTCTGATCATGTCCCGACCGGGACCAGCACCCTCATGCGGAAAAATATTCTATATATTGCAATATGATACCATTAGTCACCCCGCGCAAACGATCGGCCGTCGCGCGATCGCACCGAGCTGTCCGGCAAACCCGACGGCCGTCTTCGCGCCGTGTTTCCTTCTTCAGCCCGCGCGCCGGGCATACCCGCTCCTCGCCACCATCGATTGTGCTCCCGGGTATCGCTGGGTTAGGGTGCGGCCGGCCGCAATTGCGCCGTCGAACCGATAGAGGTCAACCCATGAGTGCGCGACTGAACTCGATCCAGGCCCGCGACATCGCCTATTACCTGCACCCTTATACCAATCTCGGCGTGCACGAAAAGGAAGGCCCGCTCGTCATTACCCATGGCGAAGGCATCTATGTGTTCGACGAGAACGGGAAGAAGTATATCGAGGGGCTGGCCGGCCTTTGGTGCGCCTCGCTCGGTTTCAACGAAGATCGTCTCGTCGAGGCGGCGGCGCGTCAGATGCGCAAGCTTCCCTACTATCACGCCTTCGGCAGCAAATCGAACGAGGTCGGCATCGAATTGGCCGAAAGGCTGATCGCCATCGCGCCGGTGCCGATGTCGAAGGTGCTGTTCACCAGTTCCGGTTCGGAAGCGAACGATACCGCGGTCAAGCTCGTATGGTACTACCACAATGCGATCGGCAAGCCGGAGAAGAAGAAGATCATCGCGCGCATCAAGGGCTACCATGGCGTCACGGTGGCTTCAGCGAGCCTCACGGGTCTGCCGAACAACCACCGCGATTTCGACCTTCCCATCGCGCGCATCCTCCACACCGACTGTCCGCATTTTTGGCGCTTCGGAATGCCCGGCGAGAGCGAGGATGCATTCTCGACGCGCTGTGCTGAATCGCTCGAAGCTCTCATCCAAAAGGAAGGTCCCGAGACGATTGCCGCATTCTTCGCCGAACCGGTCATGGGTGCGGGCGGGGTGATCGTGCCGCCGCGCGGCTATTTCGAGAAAATCCAGAAAGTCCTCAAGAAGCACGACATCTTGTTCGTAGCCGATGAGGTCATCTGCGGGTTCGGGCGCACCGCGAACATGTTCGCGACCGAGACCTACAAGCTCCAGCCCGACATGATCACGATCGCGAAGCAGCTCTCATCCGGTTACCTGCCGATCGCGGGTCTCATGATCGCGGACAAGATTTATCAGGCGATGGTCAAGGAGAGCGAGAAGATCGGCGTCTTCGGCCACGGCTATACCTATGGCGGCCATCCCGTGCCCGCCGCAGTCGCACTTGAGACGCTCAAGATTTACGAGGAGCGCGACATCCTCGGCCATGTGCGCCGCGTCTCCCCGCGCCTTCAAGAAGGCTTGCGCAAGATCGGAAAGCACCCGATCGTCGGCGAGGCGCGCGGCGTTGGCCTCATCGGCGGCGTCGAGCTCGTCAAGAACAAGGAGACCAAGGAGGCGTTCCAGCCGACCGACGGTGCTGGAGCCTATGCGGCGAAACGCTGCCAGGCGAACGGCCTGATCACGCGTGCGATGGGCGAATC
>DATDHA010000241.1:0-2507 GCA_036521815.1 Alphaproteobacteria bacterium
ATTCCTTGCCGGCGACGACGACGAGAGGCGTATCCGCATCCTTGTATTTCATCGCCGCGTCGTAGATCGACATCTTCTCCCCGCTTGGCACGTGCTTGGTGAAACCGCCCTCCACCCCCGGCACCATTTCGTTCTTGATGCGGATGTTCGCAAAGGTGCCGCGCATCATCACCTCATGATTGCCGCGCCTTGCGCCATAGGAATTGAAGTCGAGCGGGCGCACCTGAGAGCTGATCAGGTACTCGCCGGCCGGGCTGTCTTTCTTGATGTTGCCGGCGGGCGAGATGTGATCGGTCGTTACCGAATCGCCAAGGAGTGCTAGGGGCCGTGCCCCGGAAATGTCTTTGATGCTGTCCGCCGGCTTGAGGGTCATGCCCTCGAAATAGGGCGGGTTGCGCACATAGGTGCTGCGCTCCGACCAGGGGTAGGTGAGGCCACCCGCCACTTTGATGTTGCGCCACTCGGTCGGGCCTTCGAAGACGTTGGCGTAGCGCTTGCGGAACATCTCGGCACTCAACGTGGCCTCGATCGTCGTGCGGATGTCATGGCTCGAGGGCCAGATATCCTTGAGATAGACGGGCTTCCCGTCGCGGCCCTCGCCGAGTGCGTCCTTGCCGAGGTCGATCTTCATCGAGCCGGCGAGCGCATAGGCGACGACAAGCGGGGGCGAGGCGAGATAGTTCGCCCTCGTTTGCGGATTGATGCGGCCCTCGAAGTTGCGATTGCCGGAAAGGACCGCGGCACAGACGAGGTCGCCCTCCTCGATCGCCTCGGCGATCGGATCCGGCAATGGGCCTGAATTGCCGATGCATGTGGTGCAGCCGTAGCCCACAAGATTGAAGCCGAGCTTGTCGAGCTCCGCTTGAAGGCCAGCACCGCCGAGATAGTCGCTCACCACCTGGCTTCCGGGTGCGAGCGACGTTTTCACCCAGGGCTTTGTCTTGAGGCCCTTGGCGTTCGCGTTCTTCGCGAGCAACCCCGCCGCCATCATCACGTCCGGGTTCGAGGTGTTCGTGCAGCTCGTGATCGCGGCGATCACGACGTCGCCGTCCTTGAGCGAATAATTGGCATCCTTGACCGGGACCGACTTGGCGCGGCCGGCTTCGCCCACGAAATCCTTGAGCGCTTCATTAAACGCCTTTGCCGCCCCCGACACCGCCACCTTGTCCTGGGGCCGCTTGGGTCCTGCGAGCGAAGGCTCGACACTCGAGAGCTCGAGCTCGAGCGTATCGCTGAGCACCGGCTCCGGCGTCGATTGATCGCGCCACAGGCCTTGCGCCTTGGCATAGGCCTCGACGAGCTTCACGCGCTGCTCGTCGCGGCCGGTGAAGCGCAGATAACGAATCGTCTCCGCATCGATCGGGAAGAACCCGCAGGTGGCACCATATTCCGGCGACATGTTCCCGATCGTGGCACGGTCCGCGAGCGACAGGCTGCCGCAGCCCGGCCCGTAGAACTCGACGAACTTGTTCACGACCCCCTTCTTGCGCAGCATCTGCGTCACGGTGAGCACGAGGTCCGTCGCGGTGGCCCCTTCATTGAGCTTGCCCGTGAGCTTGAAGCCGACCACCTCGGGGATGACCATGGAGATCGGCTGTCCGAGCATCGCCGCCTCCGCCTCGATCCCGCCCACACCCCAGCCGAGCACGGCCAGGCCATTCACCATCGTCGTGTGGCTGTCGGTGCCGACGACCGTGTCGGGATAAGCGATTTCCGCACCGTTCTCTTTGGCGAGCCATACGGTCTGTGCCAAGTATTCGAGGTTGACCTGATGGCAGATGCCGGTTCCCGGCGGAACGACACGGAAATTGTCGAATGCCTTCTGTCCCCAACGCAGGAACTCGTAACGCTCCTGGTTGCGATGGAACTCCATCTCGACGTTCTTGCGGAACGATTCCTTGGCGCCGAAGGAATCGACCATCACCGAATGGTCGATCACGAGATCGACGGGCACAAGCGGGTTGATCTGCTTGGCATCGCCGCCGAGCTTGACGACCGCGTCGCGCATCGCGGCGAGATCGACGACCGCGGGAACGCCAGTGAAGTCCTGCATCAATACGCGCGCGGGGCGAAAGGCGATCTCGCGGGCCGAACGGCGATCCTTGAGCCAGCTCGCCATCGCCTTCACGTCGTCGACCGAGACGGTTCGGCCATCCTCCCAGCGCAGCAGGTTCTCAAGCAACACCTTGAGCGAGAACGGCAGGCGCGCGAGATCGCCGAGGCCCGACTTTTGAGCCGCGTCCAAGCTGAAATAGTCGTATTTTTTGTTTCCCACACTCAACGTGCGGCGGGTCTTGAGCGTATCCTGTCCGATGCCGGCCACGGGCGGTCTCCTGAGATTTCAGCGGCGTGCGGAGCCTCCCCCTATCGGGAAGCGCTCCAAGGTTGGGATGACTTGTTATAGCACCAATAAAAGCGCTGTGGAGCCCCCTGCAAACGCCGGCAAACGGCGTCGCCGCGTCGCGGCTGGAGCGTCGCTCAACGATGAATGGGCAGCAGACTCAACC
>DATDHA010000242.1:0-1559 GCA_036521815.1 Alphaproteobacteria bacterium
AAGGTCGGCCGTGATTGGCCGGTTGGCGTGCGTTTCCTCGCCGAGGAGTGCATCAAGGACGGATATACGGTCGAGGAAGCCAAGCTGATCGCATTGCGCATGGCGCAGCTCGGCATCGACTACATCTCGCTTTCCGTCGGCGGCAAATTCGAGGACGCCATTCATCGCGAGGGCCAGCCGCTCTATCCCTATACCGGCTATTCGGGCGACCGCTGCATGCCCGGCGACTGGTACCCGCCGCTGCCGCACGCGAGCCTTGCGGCGACGATCAAGGCGTTCATCGAATCGAAGGGCTTCGACGTGCCGGTCGCGTCGGTCGGCAAGATATCCGATCCGGCGGACGCCGAACGCCTTCTCGCCGAAGGCAAAGCCGATATCATTGGCATGGCGCGCCAGCTCCTCGCCGACCCGTTTTGGCCGAAGAAGGTTCGGGAAGGCCGCGCCGACGAGGTCGTGCGCTGCATCTATTGCAATGTGTGCAAGCAGCTCGACGAGAATTTCAAGGAGGTGCATTGCTTCCTATGGCCCAAGGACGCCCGGCAAGCGCCCCTCGACGACCGCGGCGCCGAACGGCCGCGCTGGGGGGAGGATCGCGGCGGCCTCGTCGCCACGCTGGAAGAAGGCAAGATGAAGCTCCTCTGGTCGAAGCCGGTGTCGGGACGCATATCCGGCTATGACATCTACCGCGCCGACGATGGCGGCGAGGTGCGCTGCCTCGAGGCGGTCAAAGGTACGCGCTACGTCGACCGTACGGTGCTCGGCGGCCTGCGCTACTCCTATTATGTAAGGGCATACGATGCGAGCGGCCACGCGAGTGCCCCGAGCAACAGCGTCACGGTCGAGCCCGGCGTTCCCGATTTCGACGAGATCGCGGCAAGCAAGGACAGCGAGGCCCTTCATGCCTGACGCCCGACCGATCCTTCCAGGTGGCGTCGCGAGTGCATACACGGACACGTTCGCGCGCGACAATCTGCCGCCACCCGAGCTTTGGGCCCGCATGGACTATTCAGCGCTGCCGGAACTCAAGGCCTACCCCAATCGCATCAATGCCGCACGCGAGCTCCTCGACCGCCACGTTGGCGCCGGGCGCGGCAGCCGGCCCGCGATCTGGTTCGAGGACACAGTCTGGAGCTATGCCGAGCTCAAGGACCGGTCGGACCGCATCGCGCGCGTCCTGACGACGGAGTTCGGCCTCGTTCCCGGCAACCGCGTCCTTTTGCGTGGACCCAACAATCCGATGATGGCTGCGTGCTGGTTCGCGGTATTGAAGGCGGGCGGGATCGCCGTCGCGACGATGCCCCTTTTGCGCGCGCGCGAACTCGTCTTCATCCTTGAGAAGGCGCAGATCAGGCTAGCCCTTTGCGACGCGGCCCTCGCGGACGAGATGGAAGCGGCGAGAGCGCGCACGAACATCGTCGAGCGTGTTGGCTATTTCACAAGGCTCGGCGACGCCTCGCAAGGTTCCGCCGACCTCGACCGGCAAATGGCCCGAGCGGGTTCTGGATTCGAACCCGTCGACACGGCGGCGGACGATACAGCACTCATCGCTTTCACATCGG
>DATDHA010000243.1:0-1888 GCA_036521815.1 Alphaproteobacteria bacterium
AAGGTGGAGCCGTGACCGAGGGCCGCTTGGTCGGACGTCATCGTTTGGACACGTCATGGATTCGCTTTACCTGCTGAGCGCTGCCGCGCGGGCGGCCCACTATGCGAGCGTTGCCCTCCCGTTCGGGTGCTTTGTCTTCGCGTTCGCTGTGGCTCGCCCGGCGTTCCTGCAGGTCTCGAACGAGCATGCGGAATGGCCGAAGCTGCGACGATTTCTCCTGAGGCTCGCACTCGGGAGCGTCGTCGCGGCGGCGGCAACGGCCCTGCTCGTGCTCTGGACGACCGCGGCCGGGATGAGCGGGAGGACGCTCCCAGACGCGTTGCGACCGGAAATCCTCGGGACCGTGCTCGCCCAGACCAAATTTGGCCATATCTGGTTGTCGCGCCTGCTCGTGGCTGCATTGCTCGCCGCCATGCTCGGCTTCCTGGTTTTGCGAGCGCGCGAGAAAGAGAGCCTTGCGGTCGAAGCCTTTGCCGCCCTCCTCGCCGCGGCATTCCTCGCCTCGCTCGCCTTCATCGGTCATTCCAATGACGGCGTGGGAGCCGAAGGCAACTTTCGGCTCGGATCGGACATCGTGCATCTCCTTGCGGCCGGCGCCTGGCTCGGTTCCTTGCCGGGATTCGTCTTCGTGCTTGCCCGTGCCGGCGATCCCAAGATGCGTCACGGTCTGTGCGTCGCGCACGAAGCCGCCGCGCGATTTTCCCCGCTTGGCATCGCGTGCGTATCGCTTCTGTTGCTGACCGGCCTCGTGAATAGCTGGTATCTCGTGGGCACGGTGACCGCACTCGTGGGAACCGCATATGGCTGGATTTTGCTCGTGAAGCTCACGCTCCTCGCCATCATGGTGACGATCGCGGCGATCAATCGCCAGCAACTGACGCCTCGACTGGCTTCGTCTTCGCCGTCGGCAGCTAAGCCGCGCGTAGCGCTCCGGGCACTCCGGCGCAATTCGATCATAGAGACGGCACTCGGCCTCGTGCTCCTTTGCGTCGTGGGCGCACTCGTCGCGGCGACGCCCGCCGCCCACGAAGAGCCGGTATGGCCGTTCCCCTATCAAATCGACACGATCGGCCTCGTGGTGACGCCGGAGCTCGAGGCGAAGTTCATTCTCGCCGCCCTCCTGGCACTCGGCGGTGTGGGCGGGATCATCTGGGGGCTTCGCAACCGGCTTTGGTGGAGCTCTCTCGCGGGGCTTGTCATGGTCGGCGCAGCCATGGTCCTTCCGGCCCCCTATCTCCTGACCGATGCTTATCCGACGAGCTTTTTCCACTCGCCCGTGGCCTACAACGCGGCATCGATCCGGCGCGGCCAGCAGGCTTATGACGCGAACTGTTCGGTCTGCCACGGCGCTTATGGCTATGGCGACGGGCCGGCAGCCGGTTCCCTGTCAATGAAGCCGGCGGATCTCACGGGCGTTCATCTCGTCCATCACGGTGTCGGCACGCTTTTTTGGTGGATCGGCCACGGTATCGAAGGAACCCCTATGCCCGGCTTCGCCGACCGGCTCGACGCGGATGCACGGTGGGATACGATCAATTTTCTCCGGGCACAGGGGGACGCCGAGCAATCGAACGGCATGGGCGCCGCCGTGGAGCCGTTCCGGCCGATCGTGGCACCCGATTTCTTTTTCCAGCCGTTGAACCAAAACCAGGAGACGCTGAAAGGCCCGCGCGGCAAGACGAACGTGCTCTTGGTCATTTACAGCCTGCCGGATTCAACGGCGCGGCTCGAAGCCCTCGACGCCGCGAGGCCGTCATTGGCAACACTCGACACGCAAATCGTCGCAATTCCAATGACGAGCGACGGTGCTAACGAAGAACAGCCGTCTTCCGCGACAAGTTTGGCGATCCTTGCCGATGCCAATCCCGATGTCGTCGCGGCCTACACG